>NZ_JBFNXW010000004.1 GCF_040811775.1 Balneola sp. MJW-20 | reverse complement strand
TTACCGTGATCTACGTGTCCGATCGTGCCCACATTCACGTGTGGCTTGGTTCGCTGAAAGGTCTCTTTTGCCATGATTAAGTGCTGTTAGTTTATATAATTTCTTATGATTGATCTTCGATGATCTCTTTGGCCAGATTGCCCGGAACTTCTGCGTAATCCTGGAATTCCATTGCATACACAGCGCGTCCCTGAGTCAGAGATCGGAGGTCGGTTGAATAACCAAACATTTCAGAGAGCGGTACATTGGCTTTTACAACAGATCCCATGTCATTGGAATCCATACTCTGAATGATGCCTCGTCTACTGTTAAGGTCACCGATCACATCACCCATATACTCTTCAGGGGTATTGATCTCAACCTTCATAATTGGTTCAAGCAGTACCGGAGCCGCTTTCTTGGCTGCGTTACGGAAACCAAGTTTAGCTGCCAGTTCAAAACTCAGCTGATCAGAGTCAACATCGTGATAAGAACCATCTTTCAGACGGAAGCCGATGTTCTCTACAGCGTAATTCGCCTGAATACCGTTGGTCATTGCTTCTTTGAATCCTTTCGCTACCGAAGGAATAAATTCACGTGGGATATTACCACCAACGATCTCATTGATGAACAGGAATCCTTCTTCTTCAGTAACCCTGTCGCTTGACTTGTCAACATCATCAAATGCAGATAAAGGAGCTACTTCGAAAGTGATGTCGGCAAATTTACCTCTACCACCACTCTGCTTCTTGTAAAGTTCACGATGCTCAATGTTTTTAGTGATGGTCTCACGGTAAGATACCTGAGGCGCACCAACATTAGCTTCTACTTTAAATTCTCTTCTTAATCGGTCAACAATGATCTCAAGGTGAAGCTCACCCATACCGGCAACCGTAGTCTGGCCGGTTTCTTCATCGGTTCTCACCTGGAAAGTAGGATCTTCCTCGGCCAGTTTCTGAAGACCAACCTGCAGCTTCTCACCGTCAGCTTTGGTCTTAGGCTCAATAGCCAGTTTGATTACCGGCTCAGGGAATGTGATCTGTTCCAGAATGATCGGTGATTCAAGATCGCAGAAAGTGTCACCGGTGTAAACTTCTTTAACACCTACAACAGCTGCGATATCACCAGCCTGTACAAAATCGAGATCTTTCTTATCGTTGGCGTGCATCTCTAGCAGACGTCCAACACGCTCTTTGTTTCCGGTTGATGCATTCAGGATGTATGAACCTTTTTCAAGGCGACCTGAGTAAACACGGAAGAAAGTCAGCTTACCAACATAAGGATCTGTCATGATCTTAAAGGCAAGACCTGCAAACGGCGCATCCACATCCGGAGCACGAGTAATTTCTTCGTCGCTATCCGGGTCGATACCTGTAACCGCAGGAATGTCCAGCGGAGAAGGCATGAAATCGAGTACTTTATCAAGTAATGCCTGTACACCCTTATTCTTAAGAGCCGTACCACACATTACCGGTGTAATATCTTTGGCGATGGTAGCCTTTCTGAGAGCAGCAAGGATCTCGTCCTCAGTGATCTCTTCTTCCATCAGGTATTTTTCCATCAGGGTCTCATCGTGATCTGCAATAGCTTCCAGCATCATCACGCGATATTCATCTGCTTTTTCCTGAAGATCGGCAGGAATATCCACTACATCGTACTTCGCACCCAGAGACTCATCATCCCATACAATGGCACGCATGTTAATAAGGTCTACAACTCCTTCGAAATTCTCTTCAGCTCCGATCGGGATCTGAATAGGAATAGGATTAGCATTGAGCTTGCTGTCTAACTGACCTACTACATTGTAGAAGTTAGCACCGGTACGGTCCATCTTATTTACAAAGGCCATACAAGGCACTTTGTATTTATTAGCTTGTCTCCATACGGTCTCAGACTGTGGCTGAACAGCTCCTACAGAGCAAAGCACAAATACCGCACCGTCAAGTACACGAAGTGAACGCTCTACCTCAACGGTAAAATCAACGTGACCCGGAGTATCAATAATATTAATTCTGTGGTCTTTCCAGATACAGTGAGTAGCAGCAGAAGTAATAGTAATACCTCTTTCCTGCTCCTGCTCCATCCAGTCCATGGTTGCAGCACCGTCGTGAACCTCACCCATACGGTGACTACGACCGGTATAAAATAGTATACGCTCGGTAACAGTGGTCTTTCCGGCGTCAATATGCGCCATAATACCGATGTTACGCGTCCGGCGTATTCGGTCTAAAACTTTTGGGTCTGTTGCTGTTTTTGTATCAGACATAATTTCTCAGAAATACTTTTTAGAATCTAAAGTGAGCGAAAGCTTTGTTAGCATCTGCCATTCGGTGAGTCTCATCCTTTTTACGAACAGCTCCTCCCTCATTATTAGATGCATCGATTAATTCTCTTGATAGTCTCACTGACATGGACTTATCGTTTCTTCCTCTTGCTGCTTTAATCAGCCATCTCATACCAAGAGCGGTACCTCTTTCCTGGCGCACTTCAACTGGCACCTGGTAGGTTGCACCACCTACTCGTCTGGATTTTACTTCAACTACAGGAGTTGAATTCTGAAGAGCGGCACGAAATACATCGATTCCGGTTTCACCTGTTTTCTCTTCAATCATTTCAAACGCTTGATAAACAATTTTGCGAGCGACATTCTTTTTTCCATCCCGCATCAGGTTGTTCACGAAGCGGGTGATCATTTTATCCTCAAAAATAGGATCTGGTTGAACGTCTCTTTTTTCAGCCTTTCTTCTACGCATGCTCGATTAATCTAAAATTCTGGTTACCCTTTTGGCTTTTTGGCGCCATATAAACTACGGCTCTGCTTTCTGCCTTCAACACCGGCAGTATCCAGAGTACCACGTATTATATGGTATCTTACACCCGGCAAATCCTTTACACGTCCGCCACGGATCAGCACAATTGAGTGCTCCTGGAGGTTGTGACCTTCACCCGGAATGTATGCCGAGACTTCAATTCCGTTGGTAAGTCGCACACGAGCCACCTTTCTCAATGCTGAGTTAGGTTTCTTTGGTGTGGTCGTATAAACACGAGTACAAACACCTCTCTTCTGCGGGCAATTCTGCAGCGCAGGAGCAGTTGTCTTACTTACCTTACTTTTTCTACCTTTTCGTATGAGTTGTTGTATAGTTGGCACTGTTCAAAAATTTGGTTATTGCCATCGAATCGAGAGCTTGCAAATATAGGGAAGATGACGGTATGATTGCAAATATTTTGTAGTATTAAATACCGAATAGATCCGAATTGTTGAAAAAGGCTCGTTTAGTGTGGAAAAACACCCTAAATTTGACTTAAAAATAGATTAACCGATATATATAACTATATCAATTGAAACTAATACACCTTAAAGGACTTAGCGAAAAAAGACTGGCTGCTTTAAGCTCTGAAGGCATCCGGTCTGCAGGGGATCTGCTTCACTTTTTTCCCCGTCGTTATCTCGACCGCTCCAACACCATGAAGATGGGACACCTCATGGGTAGCGGAGAAGAAGTAACGGTAGCCGGAAAGATCATCGATATTGAAATGGCTGGTTACGGAAACAAAAAGCGTCTCGAAATACATATTGAGGACGACACGGGAACCGTAAAAGGGGTTTGGTTCAGAGGAGCTTCATATTTCCGCAAGGCTTTCAAAGAAGGAGAGACCGTGGCCTTCTTTGGTCAGGCCAAAAGATATGGCCGTTCTATCTCTATGGCTCATCCTGAAGTAGACAAGATCTCATCCGAAGGAGATCTTAGCTCCTTTTCCAGGATCGTGCCTATCTACCCCGGATCAAAAGAATTCAGCAAGGCAAGGATCAACAGTAATATGATACAAAACTGGATCCGGGAAATACTCCGCAGAAAACAGATCCCTGAGTTTTTACCAGACAACCTTCTCAGCAAACACGGTTTTAAAGAAAGACAGGAAGCATACGAGCTTATCCATTTCCCGGACAATCATAATGACCATAAGAATGCACTGCAGCGATTTAAGTTTGAAGAATTGTTTCTGTTTGAACTCAGTATGGAAAAGATCCATCACACCGTAAAAGAAAGAGCGAGCGGAAAAATATTCAGCACGCTCAGCGGATACACTAAAAAATATTTCAATGAGCAGCTGCCCTTCGAACTGACGGATGGGCAGAAGATCGCCCTTGCTGATATAAAGAAAGACGTACAATCCGGTTCGCAGATGAACCGTCTGATACAAGGCGATGTGGGCGCCGGAAAAACTGTAGTATCGATCGGCGCAATGCTGATGGCCCTGGATAACGGATATCAGGCTGCCCTGCTGGCTCCAACTGAAATACTGGCTGAACAACATTATCGTACACTGGAAGATCAGCTGAAAGGCATGAATATAAATGTTCGCTTACTGGTCGGATCACAAAAACCGGCTCTGAGACAAGACATTCTTACCGCACTCGAAGGCGGGCTCTGCAATATTGTAGTCGGAACGCATGCTATTATTCAGGAAGATGTACGCTTTCATGACCTCGGCCTTGCAGTAATTGACGAACAGCACCGATTCGGAGTGCAGCAAAGATATGACCTGCTGAATAAGGGGGATCATCCGCATATGCTCGTGATGAGTGCGACTCCGATCCCAAGGTCTCTGGCGATGACGGTGTATGCCGACCTGGATGTATCGGTCATCCGTGATATGCCGGCCGGCCGAAAAGCGATCCGGACTGCCATACGATCCCACAAAAAGAAAGAGGACGTATTCAATTTTGTTGAACAGGAGATCAGGGACGGCGGGCAGGCATATGTAGTGTATCCTCTGGTTGAGGAATCCGAAAAGATGGACCTTAAGGATGCCACAGCCGGTTTTGAGAAGATCCGAAAACGGTTTCCCGATTTTGGAGTGGGTTTGCTTCACGGAAGGATGAAATCTGAAGAGAAAGATGCGGTCATGCAGCAATTCATTAATAATGAGATACAGATCCTGGTTTCTACTACTGTGATAGAAGTAGGTGTAGATGTGCCCAACGCATCGGTCATGATCATAGAACATGCAGAGCGATTCGGTTTATCTCAGCTGCATCAGCTCCGGGGCAGAATCGGCCGGGGAGAACGGCAAAGTTATTGCATCCTGATGCCGGATGTAAAGGTCAGCAAGGCCGGAGCTTTCCGGCTTAAGACCATGGAAGAAACCAATGACGGGTTTAGAATTGCGGAAGCCGATCTCAAACTCAGAGGCCCGGGCGACTTTCTTGGAACCAAACAAAGCGGCCTGCCCGATTTCAGGGTAGCCGATATTGTTGAGGATCAATTCATTCTGGCCCGGGCTAAAGAGGAAGCCCGGGAGCTACTGGCTGAAGATCCCACCCTTTCCTCTGAGAACCATCTGGCTCTCCGAAAAGTGTTTGAACCCTACTTTGCAAAGAAGGCAGAATTCTACGGGATGGGGTAAGTAGCCAAGAGTCCGGAGTATTGCGTAGTCACTTCAAGCTCGTCCGAATCTTAGAGCCTCCATCATAATTACACAATTAACGAACCTACGCTTCAGCTTTTTTCTTTTCCTGACGCTTTCTTTCGTTATGATCCAGATAGGTCTTGCGGATCCGCAGACTTACCGGAGTTACTTCCATCAGCTCATCATTGTCGATAAACTCTATACACTGTTCAAGGCTCATATCTTTGGCCTGATTCAGCTTTACTGCATCTGCCGTCTGAGTTGCACGGTGATTGGTCAGGTTCTTTTTCTTGGCAACATTCACGATCATATCGTCGCTTCTGTTATTCACACCCACTACCTGCCCTGCATATACTTTATCACCGGGCTTCACAAAGAACTGACCCCGGTCCTGAATTCCTTCCAGTGCATAGGAAGTAACGTCTCCTTTTTCCAGGGCGATCAGTGCGCCACGGGTACGGCCCGGGATCTCTCCGGCAAAAGGCTCATAACCATCAAACTGCTGGTGCATGATCCCTGTACCTCTGGTTTCCGTAAGCATCTCCCCTCTGAATCCGATAAGTCCACGGGAGGGCACGCGGAATACGATCCGGTTGTTCTCTCCTTCCTGGCTCATAGAAGTCATAATCCCTTTACGCTGCTGGATATTATCGATCACCCGGTTACTGTAATCCTGATGAACATCGATCACTACTTCCTCAAAAGGCTCATAGGTAATACCATCATTCTCACGGAAGAGTACTTCCGGGCGGGATACTGAAAACTCATATCCTTCCCTTCTCATGGTCTCTATCAGAATTGCCATCTGCAGTTCACCACGTCCGGAGACTTTATATATATCCGGACTTTCGGTCTGCTCGACTCTCATAGCCACATTGGTTCTCACTTCCCGGTACAAACGATCTTTAAGCTGATTGGAAGTCACATAATCCCCTTCAAGACCTGCAAAGGGCGAATTATTAACGCGGAAATACATGGCGATCGTTGGCTGATCCAGATCCATATAAACCATAGGGGTCATGTCTGCAGTATCGGTTAATGTGTCTCCGATATTCACATCCTCGTACCCGGCCAAGGCAATAATATCGCCGGCTTCTGCCTGCTCAACGGGCTCCCGCTGTAATCCGCTGAAGGTAAAGAGTTTTGTAGCTCTGGCTTTCTCTTTCAGGTCTCCCTGAGAGTCAAGAAGAGCAACTTCTTTATTTACTTTGATGCTTCCCTGTTCCACTCTTCCTACGGCGATCCTTCCTACATAGTCGTTCCAGTCAATACTGCTGACCAGCATCTTAAAAGGCTCTTCGATGTTGCGGTCAGGCTCGGGCACATGATCAACAATGGTATCCATCAGTGGTGAGAGATCCGTTCCCTCATCTTCCAGGTTTTCTTTGGCGATCCCTTCTTTGGCAATGGCGTATAACACCGGGAAATCCAGTTGCTCATTAGTGGCATCCAGCATTACAAAGAGGTCAAATATCTCATTCAGAACCGCATCTGGGCGTGCATCTTTCCGGTCGATCTTATTGATCACCACAATAGGTTTATAGCCAAGGCTCAGTGATTTACGCAGTACGAACTTTGTCTGGGGCAGAGGGCCTTCTGCAGCATCTACCAGCAATATTACTCCGTTCACCATTTTCAGAATTCGCTCTACTTCTCCCCCGAAATCTGCGTGACCGGGAGTATCCACGATATTGATCTTCGTGTCTTTCCAGTTCACTGCCGTGTTCTTGGAACTGATAGTGATCCCTCTTTCTTTCTCGAGGTCTCCGGAATCCATAACCCGGTCTTCAACTGTTTGATTTTCTCTAAAGGTGCCGCTTTGCTTTAAGATCTGGTCGACCAATGTTGTTTTGCCATGATCTACGTGTGCAATGATGGCGATATTTCTGATACTGATATTCATTCCTCTATTAAATTGTAAAATTCTACAGCTAAGTAAGATAAGGTTAATTATTCAGAACTCATCATACGTTGTGAAATAACCTGCTAAACGATTCTCGCCCTCTTATAGTTAGCAATATCAACTACTGATGAATAACCTGAATTTTGGAAGAGACTAAGCCACTGTACTACAGACTGCACAACCGTTTGCTATCGGAGCAAACAAAAGAACGTGGCGAAAAACTGATCATATACATATCGATCATCAGTTTTGTGATCCATCTCGCTCTGATCTTTTTGAATAGCGCCGGAATTCTTGAGATCGGGGCAGAAGCTTCACTGTTCCAAAGTCCTATTTCAGCAATCTATACCCCATTTTCATTTATTCTTATTTATGAAGTCTACCTGCTGATCTATTATCTGCCACAGTCCATTACGATCTATATCGGCAAACAATATGAGATCATCACGCTGATCGTAATCCGAAGGGTGTTCAAGGATCTTGGGAACCTTGAATTAAGTCCTAACTGGTTCCAGATACAGAATGACCTGCAATTTACCTATGATCTATCGGCCACTATTATTCTCTTTCTGCTGATCTTTTGCTTCCTGCTACTTAATAAGAGGAGCAACACGACTGAAAATACTGAACAGGATGTGGTCAGCCCTAATATTCAGCAGTTCATTAAAATGAAGCACTATATCAGTATTGCACTGGTGCCCGTATTCCTGCTCCTGGCACTCTACAGTTTTGGGCAATGGGCCTTTGACACTTTTCTCTCGACAGAAACGGTTATCTATGGGCTGAAAGACCTCAACAAAATATTCTTTGATGAATTTTTTACGGTTCTGATACTCACCGATGTGGTTCTGTTGCTCTTTTCCTTTATCCATACAGACCAGTTCAGCAAGGTCATACGGAATTCCGGATTTATTATATCCACTATACTGATCAAGATCTCGTTTGGGACTGAAGGACTACTCAATACTGCCCTGATCGTCGTAGCGGTGTTCTTTGGGGTTACCATACTGGGCATCCATAACTTGTACGAACGAATTGAAGCACCTGAAGAAGTTTAGCCGAATTCACATTTTCTTCAGAATTTTTGGGATAATTATGCTTAATTATTTCCAAGCGTGAATAAATCACAACAAAAAGAAGCATTATGAAGAAGAACATGGGTAATACCGACCGAGTACTCCGAACAATAATTGCTCTGATTGCAGGCCTGTTGTACTTCAGCGGAACCGTAACCGGCACCATAGGTATCATAATGCTGGTCTTTGCAGGGATCTTTTTACTCACCAGCCTTGTGAGCTTTTGCCCTCTTTATGCACCCTTTGGTATTAATACCTGCAAAACAAATCCTGAATCCTGAGTTCTGTGAATGGCACCTCAGAGTGTTGTAAATTTACTTTCAGGCAGCTTTCCAAGGCTGTAAAGGGACTTTAGCAGGGCCATATTATTCTTCGACTTCAGTTCGATCAGTTTAATCCTGGCATTGATATAACTGCTTTCCCGGGAATTGACCAGAAATAAAGAACTTTCGCCGGTATTAAATTTTCTTCGCTCTCCATCCAGCAGCCGCTGATAGTCCAGTACTGTCTGCGAATAAAGTCCAATCTGCTCATATGAAGTAGATAATTCATTCAATGAGTTGATAAACTTAAATGTCAAAGTCTGTCTTTTATTCAGCTGCTGTAATTCCGTTTCACGGATCTTGATGTCGGCTTCACGGAGTCCCCCTCTTTCTTTTCTGAATAAGATCGGCATGCTAAAAGTAAGGCCGGCTTTATAATTTTCCGGAGAAAAACCGGCAACGGGGTTCCCGTCTGCTTCCATAAGCGGGTTAAAGCTCAGGTTCAGACTGGGTTTGAACTGCTCTACTTTCCATCTGCGGTCAACCCTTAACTGCTCGATCTTAAAACTTACATTTCGCAGTTCAGGATGATCACTGATCAGTTCAGTGGCGCTACGGGTCATCAAACTGTCGCTCAGCTCCTGGTTCACATAATCCATCGTTACAGGGACAGATAAACTGTCCAGTTCAAGGGGAACGATACCCTCAGCCCACATATATACGCCCAGCAAAGCTTCTGCATTTTTCAGATCAAGCTTAGCCTGCTCCAAAGCAAGCTGACGATTCTGTACCTGAATTCCTGCTTCCAGCGTGTCTATCGCCGGCAGATCTCCAAGTCTGGCACCATCCCTTACGGCCCTCAGCCGCTGTTCAGCTAATTGCAGAGCCGTTTCATAAGTGTTGTTAGCATGATGGGCGAAAAACCAGTTCCAGTATGCCTCTCCGGCTTCCAGCAGCAACTCATTTAAAATGATCTGCCGGTCTGCCTCCGTCATACTCTGATACAGACGCGCTTTCCTCAGCTGAGCTCTTCGCTCATCAATAAAAAGTCCCTGACCGATAGGAATATTAACCCCGGCATACCATAATCCTCCTCCGGAAGTATTATTCTCGGGATTTAAAAAGACCCCGGTATTTTGCTCATAGCCTGCCTTTAGTTCCATGCCAAACCAGGTTGGAATTTTAAGTCCGGCATCGATAAGCTGATAATATTCCTGTTCTTTAAAATATTTGCGGGCAATATCGGTATATACTTTTGGCTCAAAGCCACCTCTGGCCATGAGTACACTCGCACTTCCTCTCTGAGGTTGAAGATCAGCCTGTACGGCTACAGGGTGATGTTTTTTCACGATCTCAAGAAACTCTTCCGGATACAGAATACCGGGAATTTCCTGGGCATGAACGGGAATCGTGCAAAGAACCATCGCAATACTTAGCACCATCAGGCAACTTGATAATTGAAATAATATGGATCTTAAAATTCTCATCATTTTTTGCTATCACCTGCA
This sequence comes from Balneola sp. MJW-20, assembly GCF_040811775.1. NCBI lineage: Bacteria > Pseudomonadati > Balneolota > Balneolia > Balneolales > Balneolaceae > Gracilimonas > Gracilimonas aurantiaca. The sequence goes on along the minus strand of NZ_JBFNXW010000004.1, from coordinate 107,009 downwards.
GCCATAGAATTATCCTGAGATGGTTTGTAATAATCCGGCGGGAAACCATTGATCTGTCGCCAGAGCTCATACCATACCGGAACTTCCTTAAGTAAGACCATTGAGATCGCACCGGAACCAACCCTTAAGGCGTTGGGCCATGACACATCATTTGGATCAGGGGCTACCAGCACCCGATACATTCCGTTTGGACTGATAAAGTTGTCGATGGCAAATACCTCTCCTCCGTAGGTACCGTAGCTGGTATTTGGCCATCCTGAAAACACGATCGCTGGCCAGCCATCAAATTGTATTCTTACCTCCTGACCGATCTCCATCAATGGAAGATCGATGGGACGAACGTACATTTCCACTGCCAGGTCATATAAAGCCGGCATAATGCTGACGATTTGTGCCCCTTCCTTGATCGTTTCACCAATTCCCACCTGTATTGCCTTAGTCACGTAGCCGGTCTGGGGTGCGGTGATATAATAGAATCCCTGTCTTACCGAGTAGTTGGTATATGAATTCCTGAGCTTGGTAACTTCCGCATCGGCATTGAACAGATTTGACTGTGCGGTAAATTTCTCCGATCTGGCTTTTGCGATCTTATCTTTGTAATCGGCCTCAATAGAATTGATCTCCACTCTCGAATTTATCAGCTCGTTTCTTGAACTCAGTAATTTGTTCTCTTTAGAAATTAGTTCTGCCTGAGACTTTTGCCTGGCCAGTTTTCTCCTCTCGAAGTCGGTCAGTGATTTAAGACCTTCATCGTATAGTTCCTGCATTCGCTTGAACTGCTCATCCGCGATCTGAAAATCGATCTTGGCAGCTTCAAGGTCTGTACTATCACTTACAACCTTAAGTTGTGCCTGTATCAGCTTATTTTCAGCCTGCTGCAACTTCAGAATAAGCCCTTGCTCCAATGCCTGTATCTGATCATTCAGTGCTTCCACTTTGCTGCCATAAGACTCCATAGAGCCCTCTTTTGCCTCCAGCTGCTGTCCGGTTCTGGATAGCAGTTCCGGATCGAAGTATTCATCTTTTATCTCCGAGATATATAGAATGGTATCACCTTGCTGTACAAAGTCTCCTTCACGTACATACCATCTCTCGATACGCCCGGCGATCACCGAGTTCACCATCTGAGGACGCTGATCGGGTCTTACCGTCGTAATGTTTCCGCCGGTCCTGATATTCTGTGTCCATGGTAAAAACATGATCAGTAACGTGACCAGGCCCAACCCGCTGAACAGTCGCATAACTACTTTACCGGACCTTCTCAGTTCGACCCGGTTCATTGCAGAATACCTGGCCTGATCCACCTGATCTTTTATAGAGTTTGGCGAAATATTAAGCATGATTCTGAGTGTTTAAGGGTGCTTTATCTTTCATTTCATCAAAAGTGCCGATCTCTGATATCCGGCCGTCATCCATGATCGCGATCCTGTCGCAGCAACTGGCCAGATAGTAATCAGAAGAGACCGTAACGATACTCCAGTTGTTTTCCTCACGTACGAGGAAATCAACCAGTCTTTCTTTTTCTTCATCAAATAAGTGCTCAAAGGGATCTTCCAGTATCAGCATCTTGGGTTTTACCACGATGGTTCTTGCAAGAAGTAGTTTCTGAATGATGCTTCTCGGTAATTTTCTTCCCTGAGGGTCCAGCATGGTGTCGTAACCCTCCGGACTTTGCCGAATAAAATCTGAAAGCCCTAGGTTATTTACTGCCCATTGTACATTCTCAAAGGTTGCATCCTTCCTTCCCATTGCGATGTTCTCAAAGACCGTTCCCTGAAACAGATGCTCTTTGGTCAGGTAGGCCCCGATCACTGTACGCAGTGAACTGATATCGATATTACCTTTGGTGAATCCGTTATATGAGATATGACCGCTTTGAATATCATATAATCCGGCCAGGATCTGCAGGAATGTACTTTTACCGGATCCGTTTACACCCGTTATCAGCAATCGTTCTTTTGCCGGGATCACCAGGCTCATTTCATTCAATGTATTTTTTGGATAATCAGGATACCTGAATATGACATCGTTGAATTCTACCTCGAGTCCGCTGTCTTTACACTTCTCCTCCAGATCGATCCCTTTATGCTGATCCAGAGAGAGGTCTGTTACCATTCCTATCTTTTCGAAAGCCGTCAGAACGTCATAGACTGTTTCAATGCTTCGGTTCAATTTCTCGACCGAGTTGATGATGGTAAGTATAATGATCTCAGCAGCTACGAACTGACCGATATTCATTAACTGCTCCATAACCAGGATACTACCGACTACCAGAAGTCCGGTAGCTACGATCACTTTAAATATCACCATCAGAGAATACTGTCTGAGCAGTACCTGGAAATGACTCTCTCTGGCTTCAAGGTAGTTTTCAGCGAGCCCGTTAGTTCGCACCAGAGGCAGATCGGTTTGCCCGGCAAGTTTAAAACTGGAATAGGTACGGGCCATTTCTTCCAGCCAGTGCACTACTTCGTATTTGTACTTGGATTCCTTCAGGCTGGTCTCAAGTCCGCGTTTAGCCGTGAAGCGAAAGATCACGAGGATTAATACTACAAGAATTACACTGAATGCAATAAAAAAGGGATGATAAAATGATAAAAGGATCAGTCCGAATACGACCTGAAGTGTTGCCTGTGAAAAATCGATCAATATCTTTGAAAGACCTTTCTGAACGGAGATCGTGTCAAAGAACCGGTTCATCAGTTCCGGAGCATAATGACGGTATAAGGACTCCATACGAATTCGCGGAATACGGTATGCAAACTCAAAAGCAGCTCTGGTGAAGATACGCTGCTGCAGGTTCTCCACGATTCTCAGCTGGAAGATCTGTAGTATACCCGCAACGGCCACCCCTAATACAACGAATATCACCAGTACGATCCAGGCTGTACTTACCTGCCCACCTTGTATAAGGTTAACAATTGCCTGAATACCCAGCGGGAGTGAAAGACTTACCAGACCGGCAAATACCGCATATACATATACATTCCTGATCTCGTCGTAATCCGGTTTAAGCAGTCGTATAAAACGCTGCATGGGACTTAAAGAATTTTCAGTTGTACTCATTTTTATTTTGATAATGATTTTTAAGTGATCACCGGTTGATCATATGGTAATTGTCCGGAATACTACATCTTTGCAAAAACTGGTAATGGAATCTTCACCCTCCAGAACATCCGTTAATCTAGGCAGATGCTCTGCAAAATATCTCTGATGGTGCGCGCCTTCAATTACTGTAGATACCAGCATATGTGGGTATTTATACTCCGGGTTTATCTCCAGAATGATATCGCTTACCCGCCCTACCAGTCGTTTATATCCTTTAAATACTCCCTGACTGTTCTCTTCATCCACTTTCTTATTCAGGTACGCTTTAGAGGACTCTGCAATAACGATCTCATGCAGCTTAACCTCACTGATATGTTCAAAGGTCCGGTCGTCCTGAACCGGGCCTGTCAGCACATGCAGTGCTCTTTTGAGCCGTTCCTGAGGCGATTCAATATTGGTGGTCGTAAATACCAGCCTGTACTCCATCCATCCCCAATACCAGGAAGTAAGATAAAGCAGGAGCTTGTGCTTACTTTTAAAGTAGCGGTATACTGAGGCTTCCGTTGACTGAATTTCTTCAGCCAGTTTCCGGAAGGTGAAATTCTCGAAACCAAGATCTACGATCATATCAATGCTTCCGGACACGATCTTTTTACCGAGATCGCTGCTCTCCGGATCCTTGAGATAGATCCCCTCGTTTACCTGAATTGTAAATTGTTTAAGTAAAGATTCCATACTAAAAGTAATTAATGCAATAATAATAGTATTACTATTATATATGCAATGGTCACTATCAACTTTTAACAATTACCTTCCGTTCCCGGTCATAATAATATCTTACCCATTAAAGCATCTTCATTATGAAATACACCAAAAATTTATTCTATTAGGGGTCGTGCAGACCTTCTGGTGTACTATGTATAAAGAATATTTGTGATGCCGCATCATATCTACGACATATCAATGGATCTGGAATCTCTTAAAGATCTCCGAAAGCAAAAGCCCGCAATTCGCTCTAAGAATTCTGCGGCAGCCCTGGGACTTAATACGACACTGGATCCATACACTCCGGATGAGAGCAGTCCGTGGAACCGAAGAAGAGCTGCCCATCTTTTGCGCAGAATGCAATTCGGCGCTTCTCAGCAAATGATCAGTCATATTTTAAATGGTGATCCATCAGCGATTGTTGACCAGAATATCCTGCTGGCAAGGGAATTGAATTTGCCTCAGCCTCCGGAATGGTGGAATACACCACCCCCGGTACAGGGTTCACCTCAATCTGAATTTCAGGCTTTCTTCCAGATGAATCAGCAGTGGTACCTGGAATATCAGAGAGAGTGGCTGTACGAGATGCAGCGAAATCCTCTCCGGGAGAAGATGGCTCTATTCTGGCATGACCATTTTGCAACCGAGATATCGAATTACCAGCTTGCTGCTTTCACCGTTCGCCACCTGCAGCTGCTCCGCAGTCACGCATTGGGTAACTTCAAAACACTGGTAAGAGAGATCGGTCTTGACCAGGCTATGCTTATTTACCTGAATGGAGTACAAAACCGGGTTGGAGATCCTAATGAGAACTTTGCACGTGAACTGCTTGAGCTATTCACCATGGGACTGGGCCACTACTCCCAGGATGATATCAGTGAGATCGCTCGGGCTTTGACCGGTTACAATGTAAACTATTATACCTTTGAAACCGGCTTTAATCCCAACCGCCATGATAGTGGTGAAAAGACCTTTTTCGGACGTACCGGCAACTTCGGATACAATGATGTAATTAATATCATATTTGAGGAGCGGGCGGAAGAGATCGCCGAATTCGTATGTTCGAAAATTTATTCTTTCTTCTGTTACGAATACCCGAATCCTCAAATTATTACGGGAATGAAACAGGTCTTTCTGGATTCGGGGTTTGAGATCGCGCCGGTGATCGAGATCTTACTGAAAAGTGAACATTTTTATGATGATGAGATCATTGGTGCCAAGATCAAGAGCCCTGTTGAGTTTCTTATCTCAATGTATCAGGAAACACAGGAACCAGCTAAAGGAGAAGTCAGAATGCTGGAGCCGAATTTCTTATTTGTTCTGGAGCAATTTCTCTTTAATCCTCCCAATGTAGCGGGCTGGCCTGAATACCGGAGCTGGCTTGATACTTCCACCCTTCAGTTCCGATGGTTTATATCTCAATACAATCTGTTTTATGTGTCACCCGAATATCAGGTTGATTTCATTGCTATAGCTCAAAAAACCAGCGATCCCAACGATCCTTATCAACTGGTTGCAGAGCTTGCTGATTACATGCTTTCTGTACCCTTGCCGGAAAGTGAGTTTGAAAAATTACCGGAGGTATTATTGCAGGGCACCCCGGATTATGAGTGGAATATTAATAATGACGGAGCAGCAGTCAGGATACTGAACCTGATGAATCATATTCGACAGCTCCCCGAATACCAGTTAACCTGAGAGGCGCATCATGAAGATCAAAAAAGGGAGCTCCATCAGTCATGGTATACATCATCATCAGCATCACGAATCCTGCAGCCGCAGAGAATTTCTGACGCGCTTAGGGCTTGTAACAGCCGGCTCAGCATTTATGCTCAACAGTACCCCGGTTCAGGCGCTTCAAAGCTCCTCCCTATTTCGGAAACTCGCCAATCTGGAGACGGACCGGGTTCTGGTGCTTGTTCAGCTTAATGGAGGAAATGACGGCCTTAATACTGTAGTTCCATTTGAGAACGACCTGTATTATAATGCCCGGCCGGGAATCAGTATTGCAAAAAATGAGGCTTTCAAACTAAACGATACCCTTGGTCTTAATCCCTCTATGTCGGTGCTTGATTCATTGTGGGGAGAAGGAAATATGGGGATCATACAGAATGTGGGTTATCCTGATCCTAATCTTTCTCATTTCAGGTCCACAGATATATGGCTGACTTCCAGTGATTCTGATGAGGTTCTGGGTACCGGATGGGCCGGAAGATATTTTGAGAATCAGTATCCTGAATTTGAACAGAACCCTACCGATTATCCACTGGCCGTACAGATCGGCGGGTCTTCATCACTCCTCTTCCAGGGCAGTGAATCAGGTATGGGTATGAATATTGCTAATATTGACCTGCTGGAACAGATCGTTCAGGAAGGGATCATTTACGAGACCGCCGGGCTTCCGGACACACTATACGGGGCTGAGATGGAATATGTACGGGATGTGGCAAATGCATCCTATCGTTATTCTGATAGCATTCAAAGCTCCTATAATGCCTCATCCAATGCGGTTCAGTTCGGTGCCGGACAACTATCCAGAAGTCTATCCGTCGTATCCAGGCTGATCAAAGGTAACCTGGGTAGCCGGATATATCTGGTAAGTCTGGGCGGTTTTGACACCCATGCATTTCAAGGCAATACCCATAATGCCCTCCTCAATGAACTAAGTCAGGCTGTAAGCAATTTTTATGACGACCTTGCTGCTGACACCCGTTCTGAAGAAGTTATGATCATGACCTTCTCTGAATTTGGCCGGAGAGTGGAACAGAATGGATCACAAGGAACAGATCATGGTACTTCAGCACCCTTGTTTGTCTTTGGTGACGGAGTTGAGGGAGGAATATTTGGCTCAGACCCTGATCTGGCCAATGTGGACGAATATGGCAACCTGCAATACGAAACCGACTTCAGGCAAATATATACAACTCTTCTTGAGAACTGGTTCGGATTGAGTCCGGCTGAAACCGAATCAGCGATCGGTGGAAGTTACACAAAGGTACCTTTCATTTCAGATAGCATGTCAGTCAGTAATGAAGACAGCGGTACTCCGGTCAAATTCCGGCTTGCGCAAAACTATCCGAATCCTTTCAATCCGGTTACGACCATTTCCTTCAGTCTGCCTGCAGCCAGTCAGGTGCGGTTACAGATCTTTGATATTCAGGGCCGATTGGTGTCTCAGCTAATCGACCGTCGTCTGAATGCGGGTGAACACCGTGTATCCTTTGATGCCGGAACCCTTGCCAGCGGCACCTATCTCTACCGAATTGACGCCGGAAGATTCAGCAGAACTAAGAAGATGACCCTTATTAAGTAAGACACCAGACTCAAATCTCTACTAAATAAAAAAAGCTCCCGAATGCGATCCGGGAGCTTAAATTTTTTGCGGAGAGGGAGGGATTCTCCCCGAGGGATGCCTTTGGCAGAACCCTCGATACCCCACTAAATGATGCCTTTCTGCTTTAAAAAGCTATAGCCTTCAATAGTTTTAAAATACTGTTCCCTTTTACAGGCTTCAGATCTGGTAGAAAATTTCTCAACATAATGAACCCGCCATGGCCGACGGCCTTTTGTATACCTGACTTTGCCATTGTTATGCTCTTTGACTCTATCGCTCAATGATGCCGTACTTCCGTAATAATAGGTGCCATGACTCATACTTTTTAAGATATATGCATAAAAGACATTACTCATACCAAATTCTAATGATTCAGTACGAAAATTGACAAGTCTTTTGATATCGAATTATTCGCTGTGAAGGGAGCTGGATTTTAGAAATTTTTCAGAAAGATTTTAAAACAAGATATCTCATAAAATTCCGAACCATAAAAAAAGCTCCCGAATGCGATCCGGGAGCTTAAATTTTTTGCGGAGAGGGAGGGATTCGAACCCTCGATACCGCGTTGACGGTATACTCCCTTAGCAGGGGAGCGCTTTCAGCCACTCAGCCACCTCTCCTTCATTGAAGAGCAACAAATATAAGACTGTTATAAGGTCTTATCAAAGCTTTTATTCGTGACTTTCTATCACGTAGATCTGGGCCAGGTTTCTGCCTTCCTGCGCATAATCCAGGCCATAGCCTAATACGAATGCATCCGGGATCTCAAATCCTACATAATCGAGCTGTACATCATGCCGGGTAGCATCTTTTTTGTGCAGCAAAGTCAGTACTGATACGGAGGCTGGGTTCATTTCCTTCACTCTTTTCACCAGAAAATTTATAGAAAGTCCTGTATCCACAATATCCTCCACCAGGATCACATGCCGGCCCTCAAGATTTGCATCCACATGCTTAAGCTCAGTTACCTGACCGGAAGATACTTTTTCATCCCCGTAACTACTGAGCTTCATGAAGTCCACCTCACAATCTATGCTTACATGTCTCATTATATCCGCCAGAAAGATAAACGCGCCATTTAATACTCCGATAAAAATAGGCCTTTTACCCTCAAATTTTTTATCCAGCTGCGTTCCCAGTTGTGCTAGTCGCTCGTCAATCTGTTCTTTGGTGATGAACACCCTGAACTTTTCATTGTTACAATTTACTTCGTCAGGTAAATGAAATTTTAAACTCATGTCTCAGATCGAATGATCAAATAATTATTTGTTTCTGCATCAGCTTTAACCTTTTCAGAGATAAAGCCAATGCTACTACCAACCTCCTCAGGGTACAGAATAGCTACAATAGTACCATCCTCTGAGCATAAAACCAAAGCCCGGTGCTTAAGGTGGCTGGACACTTTCCGGTTTGTAAGATGGTCAGATACTTTCTGAGTTCCTTTCATCCCCAGGGGTTGAAAGCGATCCCCGGACTCCCACCTTCTGATCGTGACCGGAAAGGTAATTTTCGAGGCATCCATATAGCATACTGAAGCATCCCCGGCAGCAGCTGAGATCTTCAGGTAATGACCCTCAAAAAAGAATCCTTCCTCTGCTTTAGCTTTATTCAGAAGAACCGGCTCTTCATATCCTGTTTCCGCCTTACCAACATGAATATTCTCCCGGTCTCTGGTTAGTATCATGTGCCCTATTTTAATCTCTGTACCCGGCTGTGATTGTTCCAGTTTTAGTATTTCATCGAGCTGACCCTTACTCATACTAAGTTCACTTTCCAGAATACTCCGCCACAATTCAGCTTTGAGAGCATACCCAAGTCCCTCCAGGTTTTTGAGTATAACGGATTGACCGGCTAGCACATCTTTTTTCAGATACTCAATAGATTCCCGGAAGGCATCACTTTTATTTCTGAGTTCCAGCAAATTTATATCCCAGCCCGGAAAAAGCTCATCCATTTTAGGGGCCCATTCGTGGCGAAGCCAGTTTCTTGCATACCCCAGATCTCTGTTACTGCCATCCTCTCTGTAAGGAATCGAATGATCATTACAATAGTTGAGGATATCCTCTTTGGACTGATTCAGGAGTGGACGGAATATCGGAGGATCAAACATTTGCATAGCCGACCAGGTACTTACTGAGCTACCACGAAGGATCTTTTGCACGATCGTTTCCAGCTGATCGTCTCTGTGATGGGCAGTTGCTACTGCATCTGCCTCTTCAGCCTCCATTAGTCCCTCAAATATTGCGTAACGCTGCTCTCTGGCCCAATGCTGAAAATTTCCTATTACATCATTCGGGTTCAGCTTAACAGTATGGCATTCATAGCCCCACTCGAAAGACATTTGTTCTACAAGTTCCTGATCCGAATCAGACTCCTTTCCTCTCTTGCCGTAATTGATATGTGAAATGATACAGGGTACCCCAAGACTGAATAACGAAAAAAGAAGAGCCATCGAGTCAGCCCCTCCGCTTACCCCGACAATCAGCTTAGCAGATGGGTGCAGATATTCTTTCAGACAGGTCCGAACTTCTTTGATAATGCCGGTTTTGCTTTCTCTTTGTGCCATGAAAAAAGTTAGGGGCAAAAGATTCCCCAAGCAAGCATAGTGATCAGAGCTTGATCCTTACCTGTTCATGATCATATCTATGCACATTCATGGCTTTGTCAATAACCTGAAGCACCCCGTCTTCGCCCACTCCAACCAGCTTCATTCTTTCCTCAGAAAGTTCGCCGTTAATGATCAGATGAACCCACTCTCCATGCCCAACTAACCGCTGATTGACGCTGCATAGCAGATCTCCGGATAGTTTTTGCCAAAGCATATAATTGTACTCTATCCTGGAAAGAAGCACTGCAAGTAATTTTTCACGTGGCCACGACTTCCCGGACTCCTTTTTACAGGAAGTCGCATTACCATGATCCGGGCCGAATTGTAGCTGATTGACATTCAGACCAATACCAACCACCAGTCTGCTCAGGTTTCGTCCATTGAACTGCGTTTCAGTAAGCAGTCCGGCAATCTTATTCTCCCCGACCATCACATCATTCGGCCATTTCAGTTTAGCCATTATTTCACACTCACTTTCCAGCATTTGTGCGATTGATAGTGCACAAGCCATCGTCAAAAGCGTAAGCGCATCATGCTTTGAGGGCTCAAAGATCATGCTGAAAGTCAGGTTTTCAGCCGGGTTACTCAACCAGGCCCTTTCATATTGTCCTCTTCCGCCTGACTGATTATCGGTGATGACCACTGTTCCGTGACAGACTTCACCCTTATTGATCGACTTCGCGCAGGTGTTTGTTGAGGAAAGCTCCGGCTCGTATACCAATTCATGACCCAGCCATTGAGATCTGAGATGATTTTGAAAACTTGTTATATCGAAATGAGTGGATTGCATGAAAAAAACCTGTAGGGTTCGGATAAGATAAAGGAATCCGGCTAAAACCCTACAGGTCTTGTTACCCCGAAAAGCTGATGATGACTTAAAATTTTACTTACCGACTTCCAGTACGGAGTCTTCGGTACCAAATTCATTGGCTACATATTGGTCTGCAGAATCATCATTCTCCCAGCGCTCACCATCAATATAGTATTTGAATTTATAGGTGCTTTCAGGCTTGAGTCGCAGGGTCGTGGTCCATCCATTTTTCTTTTGCTCCAGCTTATCTGCTTTTACATCCCAGTCGTTGAAATCACCGGCTACTGCAACTTCGCTGTCCGCCCACTCATTGGGGAGGGTTAATGTTACTTTACAAACGGTTCTTTTCGGAGTGAATTCTTTTTTGATCATTATTCTGAAGATTAATTCCCGATTAATATCAAGCATAATATTCACATTATTTAAGTGAATCAAGTTAATTACCATAATTTAATAATATAAATTTAACATATATACTAAGTAATTTAGTTATATATGATAATTATTAAAATTATTAAGCTATGAAAGCGTTTTCAGGCAGAAATACTGAAGGCGGGAAGCGGTTTTCTGCTCATTTTATTTAAGCCAAGTATTTTCAGTTTCCGAAGGACTTTACAAAGAGCGACTTTACTGCTTCAGCGGAGCCCATCTTGACAGCTTCGTCAGCAAACTGAATCAGCTGGTCCATTTGTAGTCCGCAAAGCAGATCTCTGACTTTGTTCATAGAACGGGGTGACATACTCAGATCCGTGATCCCAAGCCCCATAATTAATGCAGCCCCAATACTGCTTCCGGCAAGCTCTCCGCACACAGATACCGGTATATCGTTACGCTTAGCAGCTTCTGCAGTTAGTTTTATCAGCTTTAATACCGATGGATCATATTGCTGATAGAGTGAGTTGATCTTTTGATTGCCCCGATCTACTGCAAGGGTATACTGGGTAAGATCATTCGTGCCCAGGCTAAAAAAGTCTACTTTAGTGGCAAAGTGATCTGCTTTCAGTGCAACAGCAGGAACTTCCACCATGATACCGATCCGGATCTCTGGATCGGGATCAGGAATCTCTTTCTGAATAGATCCGATCATCTCCTTAACGCGTTCCACTTCGTCCGTCATCGACACCATAGGAATCAGTACATTCAGCCTTCCGGGATATTCTGACGCCACCATTAAAAGTGCTCTCAGCTGATCTGACAGCAAACTGCCTTCATCCAGAAGCATACGTATTCCTCTCCAGCCCAGGAAAGGATTGAGTTCTTTTTCCGAACCCAAACTGAGTTTATCTCCGCCCAGATCAAAAAGCCTGACAACGACGGGTCCCTCGGTCTCACGAAATACGGCCGTGTAATATTCTTTCTGTTCCTCAAGTGTAATACGAACTTTCTCAAACAACAGACCCTCGGTGCGCAATAATCCGATTCCCTCATACTGCAGCTTTTTTAATCTGGGCAATTCCTGACGAAATTCGATATTGGCCAGAAGCCGGAAGGATTTGCCATCTGACGTCTCATGTTTTCGGATCTCTATTATGTGATCATCCTGCCCCTCATTTACCTGTTCACCATATTCGGCTAGGGTTTCCTTATCAGGACTGAAGATCACAATACCTGTCTCTCCGTCTATTGCTGCCTCGTTGGTTTCTGAGGCGTGTTTCAGGGCATCTTTCAGATTAACCACACAAGGGATCTCAAGTGACTGGGCAATTATGGTGGCATGTGAGGTGATCCCCCCTTTTTCCAGCACTATTCCCGCTATACCCTGATCATGAAATTTGACAACATCGGTGGGGCTCAGATCTGATGCCACAATGATCTGTCCTTCCTTGATATTCGTTGAATTATAGTTCTTCGATAAGATATCCACCATTCGGTCGCGGAGATCCCGCAGGTCAGAGATCCTTTGCCTGAATAGCTCGGATCCACTTTCACGAAGCTTTTCTATGAAATCACTATAGATCTGGAATACAGCATATTCAGCATTGAACAACTTTTCTTCGATCTGCTGATGAACTCTTTGCTCAAGATCCGGGTCAAATATGATTTGCTTAAGCGTGTCCAGTATATCCCCGGAATTTTTCTCATGAACACGGCTCAGCAGTTCATCGAGTTCAGCTGCCAGCTCATCTCTTGCACCGGAAAACTTTTCAATTTCTTTCGGGACCTGACTTTCCTTTATACGACTGGGAGGAACTACCAGTTTCTTATGACGGATCAGAACAATATTTCCTGCAGCTTTTCCAGACCCGCAGCCGAGCCCATGTAATATCTTGTTATTTGCAGGATTGGATCCACTCATCTTACTTATTCATCCTTCATACCGAACTTATTATCTACCAGTTCTTCCAGTGCAGCCATAGCTTCTTTTTCATCCGGTCCTTCAAGTTCAAATTCAAGCTCGGCACCACATTCGGCAGCCAGGGTCATCACCCCCAAAATACTCTTCCCGTTCACTTTGTAGCCATATAAGTGAATATGAAAGTCAGAATCAAAACTGCTTGCCAGTTTTACCAATGCAGCTGATGGACGAGCATGCAAACCGGCAGAATTCTTTATGGTTATCTTCTTTTTGATCATAAATCCTTTTTTGGAAGCCCGAATGATGAATAATTATATTTAGAACTGCAAGAAACACAGAGGACTGCAGGTCAAAAATAGGTTAATCTTTCGCACAATCTTTATTAACTTCAGCCTCAATCAAAATATCAGAATATGTCCGTCACAGAAAAAGAAGTCCGATACATAGCCAACCTGGCAAGATTACAATTTAATGATGAGGAGATCTCATTACTTGCCGGAGACATGAACAAGATTCTTGGCTATATGGAATTACTTAATGAGCTTGACACTTCGGACGTAAAACCTCTGGATCACGTGATCGAGCTGGACAGCCGGTTCAGAAATGACGAAGCCGGAGAAGCCGTAAGCCATGAAGATGCACTTAAAAATGCTCCGGACGCCGACAGTGACTACTTCCGTGTTCCTAAAGTGATCGAATAAGCCCTCCGACTTATGACTCAAACCGAATCTGTTTCCAACGGTACATCCTATTTTTTCGGATTACCGGAAAGCAGGCAGCATATTATTGCCCTGCTAATTTTATTTCTGATCCCCTTCATTCTTTTTACAGCCACCACCATCGGGGGAAAGGAATTTCAGCGTCATGATATCACGCAGTGGCGAGCCGGAGCAGAATCGGTAATTGAATACCGTGAGACCTATGATAAAGAACCACTTTGGGTAAACAATATGTTCGGCGGAATGCCCGCTTTTGTGGTATCTGTTAAGACTGCCGTTCCTCACTTAGACCGCCTGTCCTCAGTTTTTTCCAATATTTATCCCGCATTTCAGTACTGGGTTCTGTTGTCAGGCACCTATTTTCTATTGATCATAATGGGCTTCCGAAGCCTTACTTCCGTTTTTGGAAGCCTGATGTACGGGTTAACCACTTATTTTCCCATCATTATTGCCGCCGGTCATACTTCCAAGTTTGTCGCCCTTGGTTTTGCACCCTGGATGATAGCAGGATTCTGGCTGCTGCTAAAAAAGAAAAAAATGATCCCGGGGTTGCTGCTCTTCACGGTGGCTCTGACCCTTGAGTTACGCGCCGGCCATCCGCAGATCACCTATTATTTCTTTTATCTGCTTGGATTCCTCTGGTTGCATGACCTGTGGGAAGCTATTCAGCAAAAAAGAGTGAGTGAATGGGCTCAATATACAGGGCTTCTTGCAGTCGGGACCCTGGTTGGGATAATGGGGCATGCCCAAAGCATTCTGACCCTGCAGGAGTACTCCCCATTTAGTATCAGAGGCGGATCAGCTTTAGACAACTCTACCGGACTTGAATCCGGTTATGCTTTTGCCTGGTCCCAGGGTATAAAAGAAACACTGACTTTGTGGCTGCCTGATCTATTTGGAGGAGCATCTCCGGATTACTGGGGATCCAAACCCGGAACTGCAGGACCGCATTATTTTGGAGTCCTCAGCCTGCCTTTCATTCTGACCGCTTTATTCAAACAGCGTTCGGGGATCATGTATACTTTCTTTGCTGCAGGAACGCTCGGGGTTCTCTTTGCATGGGGAGGAAATTTCACTCTGCTGAATGAATTCGCGTTCGACTATATCCCATATTTTGACAAATTCCGCGCACCGGAAACATGGCTGGCCTTTACTTCTTTCTGCTATATGATCGTCGCCGTATACGGTTTAGAATGGATCCTGGATAAAGTGAAGGAAAAAGGCCTTACTTTAAATGCGCTGGCCCTGCCTTTTGGTGTATCTGCTGCGATCGTACTGGCTCTATTTCTGATGGTTAATTCTATGAATTACAGCAAGCCTGGGGAAGTTCAGAACATCGCAAGCCAGATCGCGCGTCAGAATCAGGTCAGTCCTCAGGATCCAAGAGTTGAACAACAGGCACAGCAGTATGTTAATCAGCAGCTGGTACCCGCCAGGGAAGAAAAAGCAGGTCGTGATGCTATAAGGCTGATACTTATCTTCGCCCTGGGAGCAGCAATTGTTTGGCTAATGATGAAAGAAAAGATCTCCCTTACCATCGGTACTGCAGGATTACTTCTGATCGCTGCATTTGACATGATATCGGTCGATAAAAGATATATTCCCGAACGGGTGATCGTTTCCGGAAATGTAAGTCCCGAACGCACCCTTGAATCTCAGAAAAGAGACATCGACACCTATATTCAGGATAATATTATGTCGGAGCAGGAATACCCGAACCGCGTGCTGCCTCTTTTAGACAATGCATTCAACAATGCGACTCCTTCTTACTTTTATCCTTCACTCGGTGGATATACCGGAGCCAAGCTGAGTGTGATACAGGATGTAATTGACCAGAATGGTCCTTTATTTCAGGGACCTCAGGGACTAAACACCCAGTTGCTGAGTCTTTTGAATGTGAAATTCATGACCTATCAGGATGGCCTGAACCTAACTGGATTCAGCACAGCTTATCAGGGTCAGTCCGGAACCGTTTATGAGAATGAAAACCTGTTTCCTAAAGCCTTCTTCGTAGATTCCGTTATTACAGTCCAGGAACCAGCAGAGGCTTACAGCTACCTTAGTCCCGGAAAAGCAGACCTTTCTAAAACTGCTATAGTTGAAACCACAGAAGAACTGAGCAGTTTTGCTGACTCAACAGCCAATGCAGTGGTCACCTATTATACCGGCCCTGAAATAGATATCGAGACCCGACGTGATAAACCCGGCTTTCTGGTGATCAGTGAGATCTGGTATCCGGCGGGATGGAAGGCTACCATCGACGGTAAGCCTTCAGAACTCTATAAAACTGATTACCTGCTGAGAGGGATACCGGTATCGGCGGGAGCTCATAAGATCTCTCTTCGTTTTGAACCGGACTCCTATTCACTGGGAGTTAAACTTTCCTGGGCATCTCTGATCATTCAGTTAATACTGGGCGGAATATGGGGATTGGTATGGCTCAGGGGACGGAATCAAGATGGAGCTTAAAAAGATACTGATCATTGTCTATTACTGGCCTCCCAGTGGTGGTTCCGGTGTGCAACGGTGGGTGAAGTTTGTCAAATATCTTAAGAAGCTCGGGTGGGACCCGGTTATATATGCCCCCTCCAACCCTGAATATCCGGCCATTGATCCTTCACTGGACGAAGACCTGCCTGATGATCTAAGAGTTATTAAACGCCCGATCACTGAACCCTATCATCTGTACAAAAAACTGGTCGGACTGAAGAAGGATGACAAGCTTGGGTCAGGACTCATGAGGGAAGAAGGCGGATCCGGATTGATGCATAGGTTATCGGTATGGATCAGAGGAAATTTCTTTATACCTGATGCACGAAAGTGGTGGATCAAACCTTCCATTCGTTTTCTTACTGAACTTCTGAATAAGGAAAGGTTTGATGCTATTGTAACCACAGGTCCGCCTCATTCTATGCATATGATCGGATTGGGACTTAAAAAAAATACAGGCTTACCCTGGCTTGCTGATTTCCGTGATCCGTGGACTAACATTGATTTTATTGAAGATCTCAATCTCAGTTCGGCTGCCAGGAAAAAACATGAACAAATGGAACAGGAAGTACTGGACCTGGCAGATGAGATCGTTGTGGTAAGCCCCACAATGAGATCAGATTACTCAGATATGACGGATACTCCTGTTACGGTCATCACCAACGGTTTCGATACGAATGATTTTGCACCTGCTGATGAAGGACCCAGGAAGGATCACTTTCTTCTGACCCATATTGGAATGATGACCTCCACACGTAATCCTGAGACCCTGTGGCAGGCACTTGCAGGCATCAGAGATAAGTATCCTGAAAAAGCTTCGAAATTCAAGCTTCAGCTGATCGGAAAAGTGGATGCGAGTATCAAAGCTAAGATCCGCGAATACGGATTACAGGAAATGGTTGAAGTCAGCGATTATGTACCCCATGAGCAGATCATCAGAGAGCAAAGAAAGTCGCATGCTCTTTTACTGATAATCAATGAATCACCCAATGCCGGGCTACTCTTACCCGGCAAGCTCTTTGAATACATGGCATCCGGGCGACCGGTCATATGCACTACCCCGGTAGATGGGGATGCTGCTGAGGTGCTCCGGGAATCCGGTATCGGAAAAGTGGTCAGCACCTATGATAAAGATGCACTTCAGCAACAAATTCTGGAACTTATGGATCAACCGGATATTTACCATTCCAAAGAGTTAAAACCCGGATCTGCAGTCATGAAATTCAGCCGACAAGAATTAACACGGAAATTAACTGAACGTTTAGAATCGATCATTTCATGAAAAAGATACTGACTATTGTAGGAGCACGCCCTCAGTTTGTAAAAGCTGCAGTAGTATCCAAAGCACTGAATGAAAAAGAAATTCAGGAAACGATCATACACACCGGGCAGCACTATGATCATGAGATGAGTACGGTATTCTGGGAAGAACTGAACATCCCCGCTCCTGCCATAAATCTTGGAGTCGGATCGATGCCCCATGGTGCACAGACCGGGATAATGATGCAAAAGGTCGAAGATTACATCCTTGAAAAGGAGACGAAACCGGATGGGCTCATGGTTTATGGTGACACAAACTCTACCCTTGCCGGTGCCATAGTCGCTTCTAAACTTCATATTCCGGTCATCCATGTTGAAGCAGGGCTCAGAAGTTTTAACAGGGAGATGCCCGAAGAGATCAACCGGATCCTGACCGATCACGCCTCAAGTATACTGTTTTGTTCCTCGGAAAAAGGAGTTGATCAGCTTGCTAAAGAAGGTATCACGGATCATGTATACAATACCGGGGATGTAATGTATGATGCGATCCTTCGTTTTTCGAAGATCGCTGAGGAAAAGTATCAGCTGTCGGATCTGACAAATATCTCCGCCAACAATTATATACTGGCCACTATTCACAGACCTGCAAATACCGATAACGAAGATAATCTGAAATCTTTATTATCTGCCTTCGGACGTGTGGATAAGCAAGTGATCTGGCCGGTACACCCCAGGAATAAGCACCGACTTAAAGAAATGGATATACCGGAAAATCTGCAGTTGATCGATCCGGTCTCCTATTTCAGAATGATGGTCCTGCTGAAAAATTGTGCGATGGTAATCACTGACTCCGGAGGATTACAAAAAGAAGCCTACTGGATGAAGAAGAAGTGCATCACTGCACGAGATGAAACCGAGTGGGTGGAAACCCTGGAGGGAGGCTGGAATACCCTGACCGGAGCTGATGAAGAAAAGATCATAAGTGCAGTCAATTCTGAACCCTCCATCCCATGGAAACCACTCTACGGGAGCGGTAAGGCCTCTGACATGATCGCCGAAGCAATTTTAAACTATCACTGATCCGGAGCTGTGGAAAGAAAAACCATTTTATTCTTTCACCAGGGCAGATCTTCTTTTGTAGAAGAGGATCTCAGGATACTTAGCAATTCATTCCGGGTACGTGAATTCTATTTTAGTACCCAAAGATCCGGTCCGAAAATAATTACCGCATTTCAATATCTGCTGCAGTTTATAAGACAGTTTCTATGGCTCCTCATCAATATCCGGTCGGGTGACTTTCTTTTTGCCTGGTTTTCCGACTTCCACTCATTCCTGCCCGCTGTATTCAGCTCTTTTTTTAACAAACCGCTTTTAGTGGTTAATGGCGGATATGATGCGGTCAATAATAAAGAACTTGGTTACGGGATCTTCCGGGATACCTGGCAGAAAAGATTCGGGATCTATGTACTCAGGCATGCAAGGTTGCTCCTTCCAGTCGATCAAACCCTGATCAGGGCTGAGCCCGCCGCAGAGTACTGGGGAGAGGCTTATCCCAACGGCATCCTGCATCATATTCCGGATCTTGATACTGAGTGGACTGAATTACCCACCGGCTACAATCCTTCAGCATGGCCTGCCGGACCCGCTGAAAGAAAAGCTGAAGTTTTAACCGTGGCTTTCATCGATACTATTCGAACAGCAAAGATCAAAGGGATCGACCTTTACATAGAGTGTGCAAGATCTTTACCGGAATTCACTTTCAGGATCATAGGGGTTCCAGAAGAAATGCAGGGCACGCTGGGAAAAGCTTATCACCTTCCGCAAAATATTTTCATGTATCCGCCGGTCAAGAGAGATGAACTGTCTGAATTCTACCGCCAAGCTTCAGTGTATGCTCAACTTTCCAGATCAGAAGGATTGCCCAATGTACTCTGTGAAGCCATGCTAAGCGGTTGTATCCCGGTAGGATCCCCCGTATACGGTATCCCTAAAGCGATCAGCAATACCGGATTTATTGCCGAAAAGCCGGATACTGCTCTGATTGCATCACTGATAAAAAAAGCACATCAGCAGCAATCAGTAGATAGCAGGAAAAAAGTGAGGGATCGTATTATTGATGAATATTCTTTGAAGAAACGGGAAAATACTCTTACCAGTATTTTAAATAATTTATAAATCAACCAGGCAAATGAAAAAAGCCTTATTGTCTTACGACGCACATACAGATAATATTGGGGATTATGTTCAAAGTATCGCCACTCTTAATCTGATCGGTAATTATGATTTGCTGGTAGATAGGGAGAAACTGGATGAATACGATGGTGAGGAAGCTAAAATAATCTTGAATGGCTGGTTCATGACTCATCCTGATCATTGGCCCCCCTCTCCCAAACTGAAACCTCTTTTTATCTCTTTTCATATAAATCCTACTGCAGAAATGGAGATGCTCACTGAAGAAGGGATTTCTTACCTGAAGGAACACGAACCCATTGGTTGCAGGGATTATTATACCCTTTCAATTCTTCATGAACGTGGGATAGAAGCCTACTTTTCAGGATGCAATACTTTGACCATACAAAGAAAAGACCTGATTTCAGAGGATACACCTCGAAAAGACATATTAGTTTGTGGTGTTTTGGATCGTATTGTTATGCAACAAAATTGGAAATTAAAGCCGGCGTCCAGATTGTTTAAACATAATCTCACCGCAATACTTAAGTATCCTTCACAAAAGATCCGTCATATCATGAGTACCCGGGTCTTTCAAAGATTTCTAAAGAAGCTTGGTGAGCCTGTAAGAACCATAGACCAGATACTCGACTTAAGAAATAAATCGGAATCAGAAAGATTGGAGATTGCAAAAGATTTTTTAAAAGAGCTTGCTTCAGCTAAGCTTGTAATCACATCAAGAATTCATACAGCTTTACCATGTGTAGCCCTGGGTACCCCTGTTATCTTTATCGAGGATGGCCTCGAACACATAAATCAATTCAGCCGCTTGATTGGATTGAACAGGTTTTTTTATCATACTGATATTATGAATCTTCCTGAGATAGAACTGGATAAATTTTCCAACCCAAATAAACACCACCAGTTTGTCGAGGATATTAAAACAAGAGTAGAGGACTTTATCAGATAATCAGTAAGGATATTTGATCTGCGAAATGGGCATCATAAAGCAACAAAGCATACAAAACTCTGTAATTACTTATCTGGGTATTCTGCTTGGCTTTATCTCCACACTGTATTTATATCCTAATATCCTGACCACGGATCAATACGGCCTGACCCGAATACTACTCTCCGTTGCATTTATCTGCACGGAATTTACCCACCTGGGAGTAAAGAATATCGCCATCAAGTTCTTTCCGGAATTTGAGAATAAAGAGCGTAAGCACAATGGCTTTCTTTTTTTGCTGCTGGTGATCCCTCTTGCAGGTTTTCTGCTTTTTCTCGCTTTTTTATTCTCATTTGATGACTGGCTGATCCGAAAATACACTTCCGACTCCCCTCTTTTCGGGGAATTCTACCTTTACCTCATCCCGCTGGTTATCGGCATCCTCTATTTTGATGTGATCAATAGTTATATCCGGGCTAACTATGATTCTGTACCCGGATCCATAGTCAATGAAATAATGCTTCGTTTTGCCGCGATCGTATTGTTAGTGCTAATGAATTTCGGGATCATTGATTTCCAGATCTTCATGGCCGGATTCGCCGCAAGCTATCTCTTACAACCAGTTCTGCTGGTTCTGTATTTATTCCGAAGCGGTGATCTGTACCTGAAACCGAACCTGGAATTCCTCAACAGTAAACTGATCCGAAGGATTAGTAATTACGGGTTTTTTGTACTTCTGGGAGGAGTATCTCATCTGATCGTCAGCAATATCGATATTCTGATGCTGGGTTCGCTTTCCGGTCTTACGGATACAGCAGTCTACACCATTGCTTTTTATATCGGATCAGTGATCGTGGTGCCTCAGAAATCGATCGGTAAGATCGCTCCCTCACTGATCTCGAAACATATCAGCGAAGATAATATTTATGAGGTAGAGAAGATCTATAAAGGCTCTTCCCTCAACCAGCTGGTTGCCGGTTGCCTGATCTACATAGGGGTTTGGGCCAATATTGACAACCTCATTGCAATTCTACCTGAGGCTTATGCCGGTGCCAAATGGGTGGTCATTATCATCGGAGCCTCCAAACTGATCGACATGGCCGGAGGCGTGAATGGAAATATCATTATGAATTCTCCATTCTATAAGTTTAATCTTATGGCAACCTCTGTACTCATCGTTTTTTCTGTCTTTCTGAATTTTTTACTTATCCCGGAATATGGAATAACCGGAGCAGCCATTGCAACGGCGATCTCATTACTGATCTACAACCTGGTCAAGGGAATCTATGTTTGGTACCGCTATCGCATACAACCACTTTCGCCCCAACTGCTGATCCTTTTCATCCTCTCAGCCGCAATTTTATTCCTTTCCATGCAAATCAGCACGATCGGCGGGATCTATATTGATATCATGATCCGATCCTTTACCATATCCGCTATCTATATACCTTTGGTTATAAGCCTGAACGTCTCCGGGGAAGTCAATATCATATGGCAGAATATCCGGAAACGGTTTTTCTAAATGCTTTTCCTCTATCTCCCGGATAGAAAGTCCTTTAAGAAACTCTCCCTTCCGGTCCTTATCTTTGTTGCCTAATAACATTCTCAACTAAGATATGTGATGGCTAAACCCAAGTACACGACCCACCTTGGTATGGTGGACATTCTTCCGGATGAATCCCCTAAATGGAGGGCATTAGAGCAAATCATCCATGAAGAGGCACGCCGATTTAACTTTGAAGAGATCCGGACTCCTATTATGGAGCAGACTGAACTCATTGTACGTGGGGTCGGACAACTCACTGATATTGTCTCGAAAGAGATCTTCGCTTTTGAAAAAGGAGATAGTCATTATGTACTTCGTCCGGAGCTGACTGCCCCGGTGGTACGTGCTTTTGTAGAGCACCATATGGAACAACGTGGTGGCTCCCAGAAGCTATACTACATCGGACCTATGTTCAGAGCCGAAAAGCCTCAAAAAGGGCGGCAACGACAGTTTCATCAGTTCGGAGTAGAGGTCTTCGGCAGTGATGATGCGGTTGCGGATGTAGAATGCATTGCCTTTATGATCCGGATCTATAAGCGAATCGGGATACAGAACTTCGAACTGCTGTTAAATTCAGTCGGAGATCCTGAAAGCAGGGAAAACTATAAGAAAGCTCTCACCGATTACCTGCAGCCACACTATGATCGGTTAAGCGACCTCTCAAAAAATCGTTTTGAAAAAAATCCGATGCGTATTCTCGATTCCAAGGAACCGGAAGATCAGGACATCATCAAAGATGCACCCGTGATCCTGGATTATCTTAATGAAGAGACCGAGGCTCACTTTGAGAAGGTTAAAGCTATGCTTGATACTCTTGGCATTCAATACACAATCGATCCGCATCTCGTACGTGGCATGGATTATTATACCCGTACGGCATTTGAGCTGAAGAGTCCCGACCTGGGATCTCAGGATGCACTTGCAGGCGGCGGCCGCTATGACCTGCTGGTGGAAGATATCGGAGGACCCTCTACCCCCGCTGTAGGATTCGCAGCTGGTATGGAAAGACTTATGATCGCCTGTGAAGAGCTGGATATCCATCTTGCCGAGCCAAAGAAAGTGGATGTTTACTTCATTACGCTGGGAGAAGATGCCAGAAAATGGGCCTTAAAGCAGCTTTCAGCCGTCAGAAATGAAGGACTCTCTGCAACCATGGACTATATGGGCAGATCCATGAAAGCCCAGATGAAAGATGCCGACCGTGAGAATGCTTCATATACTGTCATCGTTGGTTCCAATGAACTGGAAGAAGGGAAATTCACCCTTCGCAATATGAAGGAAAGTGAAGAAGAAATGCTTTCCCTTACCGATATCATTAACAAATTAAAGAAATTAGCCTAAACGATAGCATTATCAGCCGGGTTAATAAAAAGAAGCTTTGAGAAACCCCTTTTTTTAGGGATAATTACAGTGTAACAATAAGGGACCAAGGGACCATATGAGTGAATACATTCTGATAGGGCTTGCAAGTGTGATTGCACTGGGGATCTCCGCACAGTGGATCGCCTGGAAATTCAAATTACCCGCTATTCTGATGCTGCTTGGATTTGGTATTGTAGCAGGTCCCGTTACCGGACTGCTCGATCCGGATAAACTAATGGGTGATATACTTACACCATTCGTATCTATTTCAGTAGCTATCATCCTGTTTGAGGGCGGTTTAAGCCTGCGTATGTCCGAATTCCGACAGATCGGCGGAGTGGTCATCAAACTTATTACCATTGGTATATTGATCACCTGGACACTGGCTGCATACTTTGCCTGGTTATTCCTGGACCTGGGACTTGAACTCTCCATTTTGTTCGGTGCGGTTTTGATCGTAACCGGACCCACAGTGATCATCCCTCTGCTGCGGCAGGTAAGACCGACCGAAAGGGCCGGGTCCGTTCTGAAATGGGAAGGGATCGTAAATGACCCTATCGGTGCGATGATGGCGGTCTTTGTATTTGAGATCATTCTGGCCGGTGGCTTTGCCAATATTTCCGGAAAGGCCGGGCTAATCATTGTTGCAACCATAGCATACGGAACCCTTTTCGGTATGATCGGTGCAGCTATTCTCTACTTTATGCTCAAAAAGCACTGGATCCCGGATTTTCTACAAAACCCATTTACCCTGATGGTGGTGATCGGGGTCTTTGCTATTTCTAATACGATTCAGCACGAATCGGGTCTTCTTGCAGTTACGGCCATGGGTGTTCTGCTTGCCAATCAAAAAAATGTACGGATCAAGCATATCATTGAGTTTAAGGAAAACCTGCAGGTCCTGCTGATCTCCACACTCTTTATATTACTTGCATCCCGCCTGAAAGTTGAGCATCTGGGTTACTTTAACTGGGGTACTGCTGCATTCCTGGGTGCCTTATTCTTTGTGGTGCGACCACTCTCAATCTATATTTCCTCCATCGGGTCTAATATCAATTTCAAGGAAAGAACTTTTCTGGCCTGGATGGCACCAAGAGGGATCGTAGCTGCAGCTATTTCTGCGATCTTTGCACTGAGGCTTGAACAGGAAGGCTATGCAGCTGCTGAGCAGCTGGTACCGCTGACCTTCTTTGTGATCATCGCTACGGTTACCATATATGGTCTGACTGCTAATCCGGTCGCCCGATGGCTGGGTGTGGCCAAACCTCAACCCCGCGGAGTGCTTTTACTGGGAGCGCATAACTGGTCGCGCATGATGGCTGATGCACTCAACAACCTGGGTTATAAGGTGTTGGTAGCCGATTCAAACTGGGAGAATATTTCCAAGGCCCGTAAAATGGGACTTAATACCTATTACGGAAACGTCCTTTCAGAGTATGCAATGGATGAGATCAATATTGACGGCATTGGTCGCTTGCTGGCACTTACCCCGAACGACGAGGTAAACTCTCTATCTGCTATACGCTTTTCCGAATTATTCGGGACTTCCGAGGTCTATCAGCTGGCTCCCTCTTCTTCTGCATACGGAAGGGAAACCGAACTGACCGACCACCTGAGCGGCAGGATCTTATTCAGTAATGATATGAGTTTCGCTAAGATCAACGACATGGTCGACAATGGTGCAGTGGTTAAAAACACTCCGCTTACTCCGGAATTTACTTTTAAGGATTACCGTAATCTATACCGGGAAGATTCACTCCCGTTATTCCTGATCTCTCAGAATGAGAATGTGGAGCCATTTGCTGTGGACAATCCTCCATCCCCTCAGCCAGGAGATACGATCGTTGCTTTAGTTACCAGTGATTTTGATGAATTAAGGCCGACACAAACAGTAAATGATACTGAACCAAAGCCTGAGCTTCCCGACTAAATTAAATCTATGTTTCCCAGAGAAGTCGTTAGCGCTCTGAAGAGTCGCCAGACACCCTATTACTATTATGACCTGGACCTGCTCAGAGCTACCCTCGAAGAGATACAGAAAACCGGTTTATCCAGAGGATACCACATACATTTTGCTCTGAAAGCTAATCATCAGAAAAGGATACTGAAGGTCATCCGGGAATACGGACTGGGAGCAGATTGTGTCAGCGGCGGGGAAGTTGCACAGGCCATTAAATGCGGTTTTGATCCTAAAGACGTGGTATTTGCCGGTGTGGGTAAAAGTGATCAGGAAATCGAACTGGGGCTAAAGGAAGGAATTGACTGCTTCAATGTAGAATCGAAGCAGGAACTCTCGGTGATCAATGAATTAGCAGCAGAGCATGGAAAGACAGCCCGGGTTGCTCTTCGTCTGAATCCTAATGTGGATGCCGACACACACCGATATATTACCACAGGACTTAAAGAAAACAAGTTCGGGATCAATCAGGAAGATCTGGATGAAGTACTGGAACTGATACCTAAGTTCGATCACATAGAGCTGGTCGGTATTCATTTTCATATCGGATCACAGATACAAAAACTGGAACCCTTCCGTGAGCTATGTCACCGGGCCAACGAATTAAGTAATTATATTGAGGATAAAGGATTTAATCTCCCGGTCATTAATGTAGGCGGTGGGTTTGGGATAGATTATAAGGCACCGACCAGCAATCCCATACCGGATTTTGAACATTTCTTCGCGCTATTTGAAGAACACCTGCAACTAAAAGATCATCAGGAGCTGCATTTTGAACTGGGCCGCTCTGTAGTTGGCCAGTGCGGCAGTCTGATCACCAAAGTACTATATACTAAATCCGGCCGGGAAAAGAACTTTGCTATTGTTGATGCAGGAATGACCGAGCTGATCCGGCCTGCCCTTTATCAGGCTAGTCACGGTATTGATGTCCTGGAGCCGGGAGAAGAAAAAGCTACTTATGATGTGGTCGGACCAGTATGCGAAAGCTCAGATACTTTCCGTACCGATGTGGAGATCCCGAAAGTAGAACGCGGAGACCTGATCGCGATCCGAAGCGCCGGAGCCTACGGAGAGGTCATGCGCTCAGGATACAATCTCAGGACTGCTTTTCCTTCTTTGTATTCGGATGATATCAGGGGCTGAGCTGCCATGGATTCGCCGGAGAAGGCAGAAAAATTAATTAATAAAAGTGGAGCTTAAATTGCAGAGCAATCAAGCGGAACATCACCATTTTTAATTTTTAATCTTTTGCCACAGGCATTCCTTCGGAAAATTCATAATTCTTCAGCTCCTAGGTTTTGATTTAAGCAAGCTTGCCTGCCACATACCCCGTACTCCACGCTGCCTGAAAATTAAACCCACCGGTTACTCCATCCACATCCAGTACCTCGCCGGCGAAATAGAGTCCCGGAACTACGCGACTTTCCATGGTCTTAAAATCCACTTCCGATAATTCCACTCCTCCACAAGTCACAAATTCTTCTTTAAAAGTGGTCTTACCCCGCACCTGATACTCATCATTGGTAAGCAGATGCAAGAGCCGGTTGATGTTTTTCTTACCCATATTCATCCAGATCATATCTTCCGGCAGATCCAGTTTTTCAACCAGGAATTCCCACAGCCGGCCCGGCAATCCGAATGGATTCACATTAGCGATTTTTTTCTTTGGGTTCTGATCTTCTGCCTCTTTTAGAATCTGCCGGATCTCCTGCTCGGAGGTATTGCCGGTCCAGTTAACCAGAACTTTGAAATCATAATTCTTTTCGGCCAGTTCTCTGGCACCAAAGGCTGAGAGCTTCAAGACCGCCGGACCGCTCATTCCCCAATGAGTGATCAGCAGCGGACCTTCACTCCGAAGTCTGCTTCCCATGATCTTCAGGCTTACGGGATCAGCTACTACGCCCATTAGTTCTTTTATGGTTTCATCCGGCATATTGAAGGTAAAGAGTGAAGGAACCGGTTCAGCTATAGAATGACCCAATTCTCTCAGCCAGTTGAATCCCGATGATCTGGGGCTTCCTCCCGTAGCCACGATCACTTTATCGAAGAATTCCTGCTGTCCTTTTTTAAGGCTGAGTTCAAATCCGTTTCCGGATTGAGGAATAATTTTCTGTACCGGCTGCCGTGTTCTGATCTTTACTCCAAGTTTATTGGCTTCGCGGGTCAGTGCATCTATGATAGTCTGAGAATCATCAGTTACCGGAAACATACGCCCGTCTGACTCGGTCTTGGTCTCCACTCCTCGTTCCCTGAACCATTGAATAGTATCGGTCGGAGAGAAATACCCGAATACTTTCTTCAGTGACTTCTCACCTCTGGGATAGTATTTCACCAGTTCGCTGATCTTAAAGCAGTTATGAGTCACATTACAGCGCCCTCCTCCCGAGATCTTAACTTTGGAGAGCAAAGAAGGAGATTTTTCAAAGAGGATGACCTCAGCGTCCGGATGATGATGTTTGGCAGAGATCGCAGCAAAAAAACCCGCAGCGCCCCCGCCGATGATAGCGGTTCGTTTCATGGTGGGAATAAGATACAGGCGGGATGATTAAAAATTAAAGGTTTAAAATTAAAAATTGAGGGACAGGTTACGGGTGCATTCCATTCACGGTCCAGGGTCCTGATTCATGACTCTTGACCCAAGACTCAAGACTATTTTTTTCGTATTTTCCTCCCCATGAATTCATCTATAGAAATCCACGTACTTAAATTCGGCGGAACTTCAATGAACGATCATCAGACCTGGAAAAAGGTGCTGGAGATCATATCTGAGTATGAGTATCCCATCGTCGTCGTTTCTGCAACAGCACGCACAACACGACAGCTGGTCCAGGCAGGGAAGCTTGCCTCATCAGGAGATCTGGAAGATGCGCTAAAGATCTCAAACGAGATATCGGTCCGCCACAAAGCCATCGTACATTCTTTTCTGGAAGAGAATCCAAGTGATCGCAAGGACCTGATCTGGGAAAGCTGCATCAAAAAAGTGGACGAAAAAGTTCATAAGCTGAATAAGTTGCTAAGCTATGCTGCAAAGGAAGGAGCACTAAGTCCCCAGATGAATGACGCTATAATGAGTATTGGTGAACAGATCTCATCCTACCTGCTGGCTCAATGCGGGCTGGCAGCCGGTCTTCTCACTCAGCATGTGGATGCACGGAAACTGATCATGACCGATAACCGGTATGGAAATGCAAATCCGAACCTGATGCTGATCAACCAGAAATGTGGTTCCCTGGAAACCATGATGGAAGATGGCTTTACCCCGGTGATCGGAGGATTCTATGGAGAATCAGCCGAAGGCAACATCTCAACCCTTGGATTTGAGGGGTCTGATTATACAGCCAGTCTGATCGGAGCGGCAGTACATGCTAAAACCATTGAGATCTGGACCGATGTTTCAGGTGTCTATACTTCTGATCCCCGGTATATTCCAGACGCGCGTCCACTGGAAGAACTCTCGTATTTTGACGCTACCGAGATGGCTTATTTTGGTGCGAAGGTATTGCATCCATCCACACTTAAACCGGCACAGGAGCGAAATATCCCGGTCAGCGTAAAAAATATGTTCAAGCCTGAAGAACCAGGGACCAGGATCATCCGGGATTCCAAGGGTGATCCTGAAGTACTGGCAATGGCCTTCAAACCCGGCATCACTATCCTGACAATCTCAGCCTACGAGACCCTGATGGGCTACGACTTTCTGACCCGGGTGTTCGAAGTACTCAAAAAGTACCGGCTGCCGGTGGATGCCGTTAACACGACGGAAGCATCCGTCACCATTGCACTCAGTAATTCAGAAATACTGGACCGAATCTCCAATGACTTCATCGAGATCGGTACCGTACAGATCATCAGTGACAAAGGACTCATCAGTCTGATTGGCTGCCGCATCAGCGAAGCTGCAGAGATCTCCAAAAAAGTATTGAACAGTCTGAACGGACAGAGCATTGACCTGATCTCATTCAGTAAAGAAAAGAGGATCCTGAACCTGGTCCTTGATGAAGACAAGCTGGTTGAAAGTGCGCAGAAGATACATGAGAAAATCTTCAATACTTAAGGCTTTACCGTAGGTACCCTGTGGGGAAATTCTCAGTTTTTTTGGATGGAACTCACACACTTCCGTTTCGCCCTTTACCAAGTCACGGATCTGGTACAACCAAGAAAATAGAAACCACTGGCAATGAGCCATGAGCTTTTCAGTTCTATTCATCCCTGTCTAATTTTCGCTATCTTCATCACCGGAAAATTGTAATCAAAGCTCACAACTCTGCTCGCACTCGAACAAATAACACTGCACCTCGGCGACCGTGAACTACTGGACGGCGTTTCTGCTGTAATCAACCCGGGAGAACGGATCGGTCTGGTAGGTCCTAACGGAGCCGGGAAGTCTACCCTGCTCAAGATCATTATGGGATTGCAGGAAAAAGATGGTGGAAATATTCAGCTCTCCGGTGAAGAAACCCTAGGTTATTTACCTCAGGATGGAGTAGATCCGGATTATGAACTGTCTGTCATCGAAGAAGTGGAAACCGCCTTTGCTGAGTTATTTGAGCTGGAGCAGAAAGTGAAAAAAGTGCAGTTAGCTCTGGCTGATACCGATCCGGAGTCCGGCGAACACGACCGTTTGATGGAAGAATATGGCCGGCTGCAGACCCGTCTCGAGACTTCCGGGCTCTATTCGCTACGCGCTTCGGTTGAAAAAATACTGATGGGACTGGGTTTTTCTGAAGAGGATTTTGACCGGCCGACCACCGAATTTTCAGGAGGCTGGCTGATGCGTATCGCTCTGGCTAAACTCCTGCTTAAAGAACCTACCTACCTCCTGCTTGATGAGCCTACCAATCACCTGGATATTGAATCGCTCCGATGGATGGAGAATTTTCTGAATGACTATAAAGGAGCTGTGGTCGTGGTCTCGCATGATAGAGCCTTCCTGGATACCATCACCAACCGTACCCTGACCCTTCGAAACGGTGAGATCAGTGATTATGCAGGTAATTATTCTTTCTATGAGCGCAAATGGGAAGAGGAAAAAGAACTGCTTCTGAATGCCAAAAAGAATCAGGAAAAGCAGATCAAAGAAACGGAAGAATTTATCGAACGCTTCCGGTATAAAGCTACCAAAGCCCGGCAGGTGCAGAGCCGTATCAAACAGCTGGAAAAGCTGGAACGCATAGAACTGGAAGACGAGATGTCCACGGTTTCCTTTCGTTTTCCAGAACCTGAGCGAAGCGGACAAGTGGTCATGAGGCTGGAGGATATCCACAAAAGCTATGGAGATCACCCGGTATTTGAAGGTATTGATCTGGAGATCGAACGAGGAGATAAGATCGCGGTAGTAGGACCCAACGGAGCCGGTAAATCAACCCTGATCCGAATCCTGGCTGATCTGGAGCCCGTTCAGAAGGGTAAAAGGAATGAAGGACATAAAGTCACCACCAGTTATTTTGCCCAGCATCAGGCCGAAGAGCTGGATCCCAGAAATGATGCCCTTGAGGCTATGCATGAGGCAGGATCCGGTGCTGCAGAAAGTAAGCTGCGCACCATATTGGGTTGCTTTCTTTTTCAGGGAGACGATGTCTATAAAAAGGTAAAAGTATTATCGGGCGGAGAAAAAAGCCGGCTAGCCCTGGCAAAGATGCTCCTCTCACCTGCTAATTTCTTGATCTTTGATGAGCCTACCAATCACCTGGATATGAGCTCCAAGAATATCCTGCAGCAGGCGCTTCAGCAGTATGAGGGTACCTGTGTGATCGTATCTCACGACCGTGCCTTTCTGGATCCTATCGTGAATAAAGTACTGGAGGTTCAGCCCGGAAAAGTTCGATATTACCTGGGTAATGTATCCTATTATCTTTCCAAAAAAGAAGAGGAACGGCAGGAGGAAGTTTCAAGTCCTGAAAAAAATATTACCTCCCCAAACGGCGAACAGAAACTATCCCGAAAAGAAGAACGAAGACTGGAGGCAGAGAGGAGGAATGCCTTTAACCGCAGAACCAAGCCGATCCGCAAAAAAATGGAAGACCTTGAAGCAGGGATCGCAGATAAGGAGAATCGGAAAGAAGAGATCGAATCACTGATGGCAAAAACTGATTTCTACGATGATAACGAGCAGGTCAAAAAAGTATCAATGGAATATGAGGAGATCAAACACGAACTGACTGACCTCTATTCTCAATGGGAAGAATACGCACAAAGACTTGAAACAATTGAACAAGAGATGGAATTATGATAAACCTGATCAGACAGAGCTTATTCGGCCTTCTTATTATTTTATCCGCCTGCAGCAGTGGAAAAGAAATTGGTGAAGAACCGGAATTGCCCGAAACTCCCACCTCCCGTGCCATCAGTGTAGAAGTAAACGAACGATTCCGTTTCAATTTTAAAAAACAGATGTCCCCCGAAGATTCTGTTTACTGGATTGGAGATGCGGTGGAATACACCTTTACCCCGCAGGGTGAAAAGGTAGCACAGGGCAGGTTCAGCTCAGCGAACGACAGCACCTGGAATGACTTCGATCTGTTCGTGGAGTATCTCAGGATCTTTGACCTTCCAGATCAGTCTGCGATACAGGGAAGATCAGTAGCTTCAGAAAATGCCCGTCTCACCTACAGAGTCACCCTCAAAGAAGACGATGAAGAAAGAGTGATCATCTATAAAGACCCGGCCGATGATCTTCAGAAATTCTGGCAGTCTCAGAATTTCTATGTTTTCATTTCTTTCATTGAAAACGAACTGAACTGGCTCCCGGCTCCGATGGAGTCACCCGAGAGGAAACAGGGTAATTAGGTTTATTAGTTACTTTGTTAAGATGGGAATTATGAAACTGCTGAATTGTGGAGCAAACTAATAATTCAGATGCCTGAATGTGAGCTGACCAGTTACATAATTCCATAACACAACAACAGAGCTCTGTGCTATTTTGCGAATATCTGCTCTTTATTCGCAAAGGCTTTGAACTCAAGTGCGTTTCCACTTGGATCCAGGAAGAACATCGTTGCCTGCTCACCCGGCTCTCCTTTAAAGCGCACATAGGGTTCGATCACGAATTCAATACCTTCGGCTTTTAGCTTATCAGCCAGATCATTCCACTCATCCATTTCCAGTATCACCCCAAAATGACGGACAGGTACTTCTTTTCCGTCAACCGCATTGGCTTTGGCTTCACCCACTTCATCGGGACTGAGATGCGCAACCACCTGATGCCCCCACATATTGAAGTCGATCCAATGGTCACTGGAACGACCGGTTTCACAACCAAGCAGGTCATGATAAAATGCATAGGCTTCTTCCAGGTCTTTTACAGGAAATGCGAGGTGAAAAGGATGAGAATTATCACTCATGATGTAGATATTCAGAGGTTAATAACTTGTTTTATGCAAAATTAATGCATTTACTAAAAACAACCTATTACCGTGCACATCCCTTATATCCTTTAACACCGTACTATGAGATCCACTAAGATAGAATTTGAAGGAAGTCTTGGCGAATTACTCTCGGCCCGTCTTGATGAACCTAACACGGAAAGCAGAGCCTGTATGATCTTTGCCCACTGTTTTACTTGTTCCAAAAACCTGAAAGTAGTCGGTAATATCACCAAGACCTTAGCGGCCCGAGGTATAGCTACCCTCCGCTTTGATTTTACAGGATTAGGGGAAAGTGAGGGTGATTTTGCTAATACAAATTTCTCTTCAAACGTGGAGGATCTGATTGCAGCTTATAATTATATGAAAGAACATCATACTCCACCTGCGATCCTGACCGGACATTCTCTGGGGGGTGCGGCCGTATTGCAGGCTGCTCACCGTATGGATTCGGTGAAAGCCGTAGCTACTATCGGTGCTCCATCTGATCCTGAACATGTGAAACAAAACTTTGCCCTGAGTATTGATCAGATCGAAAGCGAAGGGGAAGCCGAGGTAACACTGGCAGGAAGATCATTCAAAATTAAGAAACAGTTCCTGGATGACCTGGAGGGCACTTCAATGGAAAATTATATTCATTCTTTAAAGCGTTCTCTTATTATCTTCCACTCGCCCATAGATAATACAGTGGGCATCGATAATGCCGGTGAAATTTTTAAATCAGCCAGACACCCTAAAAGTTTTATCTCTCTGGACCAGGCCGATCACCTACTTACAAACGACAAAGACAGTATTTATGTAGGTGAGGTACTTGCATCCTGGGCTGCAAAGTATATATGAAATGACCGAATCTATAGATACGCTTCAGCTAAATCTTGGTACCGGCGGACTCATGATCATGAACGTCTCCCTGGCAGTGATCATGTTCGGTGTGGCACTGGAGCTTACACTGGACGATTTCAGAAATCTTGTAAAACACCCAAAGTCTACCCTGGTCGGTGTATTTTCTCAGTTTGTATTACTTCCTGCTCTAACCTTTCTGATGGTATTGTTTTTTAAACCTCATCCCAGTCTTGCATTGGGAATGATCATGGTAGCCGCCTGCCCCGGAGGTAATATTTCAAACTTTTTCTCCTTGCTGGCTAAAGGAAACCCGGCCCTTTCGGTAAGCATGACCGCTATTGCAACGCTGCTGGCAATTGTAATGACCCCTTTCAACTTTACCTTCTGGGCAAGTCTCTACGAACCTACGAACGCCATTCTGAGGGAAGTAAGCCTGGATCTGTTCGAAGTATTTAAGATCATCGTACTTATTCTGGGTATTCCCCTCATATTAGGTATGTTATTCCGGCATTTTAAGGAAAAAATTGCCGGAATGATCTCTCCCTGGATCAAAGGATTCGGCGTGATCTTCTTCGCTGGATTTGTGGTGGTGGCTTTTGGGATGAACTACGACAATTTCCTTAAATATGTTCACCTGGTAATACTGATCGTCTTTATTCACAATGCCATTGCCTTAAGCAGCGGGTATGGCATTGCGAAGATCTTTGGGCTGTCCAGAAAAGATCGAAAGTCTATTGCCATTGAAACCGGCATTCAAAATTCAGGACTTGGATTATTGCTTATCTTCAACTTTTTTGAAGGACTCGGTGGTATGGCGCTGGTAACAGCCTGGTGGGGTATCTGGCATATATTAGCAGGACTCTGTATGGGGTGGTACTGGTCCCGAGGTAAAGCTAAACTTCAAAGTGTAATAAGCAATGCTTAGCAGATTGTGGTATGAATTGTTCCGGACCATTATTGTGGGGCCGGCACTCTCCGTTTTTTACAGCAAACGTGTTCTCAGAGGATATGATCAGCTTCCTCAGGACAAGCCCATACTTTTTGTACCCAACCACCAGAACTCTTTTATGGATGCTCTGCATGTGGTCACAAACTGCCGGAAAGTGATCCATTTCCTTACAAGGGCAGAAGCTTTCAAGCCTGATCTGATGAAAAAGTTTTTGCGCTCACTGAAAATGCTGCCGGTATACCGGGTACGAGACGGCTTCTCCTCTATTCAAAAGAATGAAGTGATCTTTGAGTATTGTATAAAAAGACTCAGGAAAAACGAAGCGGTGCTCATCTTTGCTGAAGCTAATCATGATCTGAAAAGACGGGTCAGACCTTTCAGCAAAGGATTTACCCGTATAGCATTCGGAGCAGCAAAACGAAACGACTGGGCAATGGACCTTCAGGTAGTTCCGGTTGGTATTAACTATGACCGGCACCGGAAGGCAGGCACCAAAGTAATGGTACAGTTTGGAAAGGCTATTCCGGTCAGACAGTACCGGGATTTGTTTGAGGAGGATGAAAATGCCGCGGTGCAGAAATTAAAAGAGGATACCCGAAAAGGATTAAAGAAAACCGTGATGCATGTTGAGCCACTGGAAGAGTATCCGCTTTATCATATTCTGCTGGATGAAATGGAAGATGACCGGAATAAACTGATCGATCCCGATATTGTAAACGCTAAGGTTAAAAAGATCTCAGAGCAGGCTGAAAAAGACTGGATCATCAGAGCAAAAAAACTGCTTATCCTATCCAAGGAAGCAAGGTATGAACTAAAGGACCTGTATCATCCGGTCCAGCCAAAGTGGTTCGACCTCATCTTTTCACCGGTATACACTTTTAGTTTACTTAATAATGCACTGCCCTATCAGCCACTTCGCAAGTTGATCTATGATATGGTAAAGGACCATGCTTTTGATGCCTCGATCAAATTTGTAGCTGCACTGGTTCTTTTCCCGCTTTTTTATCTGATCATTTTTTCCGTTTTGATGCTTACCGGGGTTGGTTGGAAAATCGGTTTTATATACCTGGTGCTGAGCCTGATCACATTGCCCGTCTTTATTCGCGCTAAAGACCTGACCAAACGACCACCCCTAAAAGTAATTCAGAAAGAACAACCGGCGACTTATCAGAAGATCACCGAGGAACTAAATTTCTTTAGCAGCCTTAGAACTAAAATATTCAGTGAATGAATACGATTTACTGCCTGTTTAGCTATTAAATCAAGAAAACAAATATTACCCATGAAGAAATTAATCAGCTTATTATCCTTATTACTTTTCACTTTTGCTTGCACACAGAAAGAAGTGGAGAAAAAGATCATTATGAAAGGTCCGGCAAATATTGAGAAAGCCACAGCCACCGTAATGACTCTTGGTGACAATGATGTCACAGGTACGGTAACCTTTACCAATACTCCGGAAGGAGTCAGAGTCACCGGAACATTCCAGGGACTGGAAGAAGGCCTCCACGGATTCCACATCCACCAATATGGTGACTGCTCTGCAGAAGACGGATCCAGCGCCGGCGGTCACTTTAATCCGATCGAAAATGATCATGGCTCACCAAATCAGGACAATAGGCATATGGGAGATCTCGGTAATCTTGCTGTTGACGCAGACGGGATCGGAACCATTGAGTATGTGGATGAAACCATTGTTATGAACGAGATCATCGGTCGTGGTGTGATCATTCATGCCGGAGAAGATGATATGATGTCACAACCTTCCGGTGCAGCAGGAAGCAGAATTGCCTGCGGAGTCGTAGGCATAGCCAATTCTAGTATGTAATATCAGGGTACTGTGTACTAACTACTTACTACATTGATCGTTAAAGCCCGGCAACAAATGACCGGGCTTTTTTTATGATACAGTATCTCGATTTTCAGCGGTTTGTGGCTGCGGATCTGGTGCTCATTAGTCGTACGTCCTCTGTCCGATTCAAAAATTTGGAGTTTCCTGATTTTTAATTATTATTTAGAAAGTTATCTAATTATCTAAATGAATAATCTATTCAAAGCACTCAATGACCCGACCCGGAGGAAGATCCTGGATCTTCTGAAGGCGAAAGATATGTCGGCTGGAGAGATCGCTGAGCATTTTGATATCTCCAAACCAAGTATCTCGCATCATCTGGAGCTTTTGAATAAAGCCGACCTGGTGGAAAAAGAGCGGGACGGACAGTTCATTTATTATTCACTCAATACCACCAGCTTGGAAGAAGCGGCACAGTGGATGGTCGAATTACTAAAAAATAACGACTGATATGAAAGCTACAGAAACTCTTAAAAAGGAATGGCCCATACTCATCCTGTTAACCCTCCCTTTCATTGCATCGGCTTTTATTTGGGAGCAGGTACCGGAAACGGTTCCCACTCACTTTAATATTCATGGGGAAGCGGATGATTACGGCCCCAAGTGGATGTTGCTTATCATGATCCCCGGTATTGCGGTCCTGACATATCTTCTAATGGTCTTTCTGCCATCAATTGATCCAAAGAGAAAAATTGAGAGCACTCAGAAACCTATTGCCGGGATCCGAATGGTGATCACCTTATTCTTTATTGCCTTGTATGCCGTCACGGTCCTGATCGCAATGGGAAAGCAAGTAGATATCAATACCTTTGTCACTATCGGTATCGGGCTGCTCTTTATGATCCTGGGTAATTATATGAATTCCGTGAAACCTAACTACTTCATTGGCATACGGACACCCTGGACTCTGGAAGACCCGAGAGTCTGGAAAAAGACACACCGACTGGGATCCAAACTATGGCTGCTCGGAGGCGGAATGCTCATTCTGGGACAGCTATTATTCGGCGGTAATGAGGTGATCAGTTCTACGGTGATCGGAGTTGTCATTGTTCCTCTTGCGGTTATTCCGATCGTTTATTCTTATATCCTATTTAAAAAACTGGAGGACTCTGATGATTAAGATCTGCCTGTCAGTATTTACAACCGTACTGCTTGTTCTCAGCACCGTTCATGCCCAGGACAGGGCTGCAGGTGAATGGAAGGGTGCTATCAATGTGATGAACCAACAACTCAGGGTTGAACTCACCCTTGCAAGTAACGACGGAACCTGGAGCGGTTCTCTTAATATCCCTCAGCAGAATGCATATGGACTCCCGCTCAGTACAACTGAGGTTTATACCGATTCAGTGTACCTGGCATTTCAGGCGGGTATGACACTGGCAGTTTTTGAGGGCACCTTCAGCAGTGACAGTCTTATCGAAGGAACATTCAGGCAGGGCATTAACACTTTCCCTTTCAGCCTGAATAAGCAGTTACTAACTACATCTGACGAACCGGTTTTCCCTGAATCTGATCTGCTGATCTCCGCAGAAGATATTGAGATCGGCGGCACCCTAATTAATGACGAAACGACTTCTGATAAACCACTTATTATTCTAATCAGCGGAAGCGGCGCCCAGCCACGGGACGTAAATGTCTTCGGATTTGAAGTCTTCAGAACTCTTGCCGGAGAACTCTACGAAGCAGGCTATCCGACATTCCGTTATGATGACCGTCAGACCGGAAAATCAACCGGAAGTTTTGCAGATGCAACTCTGATTGATCTTTCTGCAGATGTGGAGGTCATCATGAATCATTTTAAAGCCCGTGAAGAACAAGCGTTTGATTCATTTATTCTTCTGGGCCATAGCCAGGGCGGCCTGATCGCTGGTAAGTTAGCTTCGGTGAAGAATGATGTGGCCGGACTGATCCTTATGGCCTCACCCGGAATAAGTACCAGAGAGCTGCTGGCTTTCCAGGTCCGACAGGCTTATGAACCTACCCTTCAGCAGTATCCTGATATTGTTTCAGCTGAAGATATTGACCAAGAGATCCGGTTACGGGAAGGCATCATGGCAGCTTTAAAAGATGGTTCCCCGGCAGATACGGCGATTGATGCTTACAATAAATTTTATGCGGATCTGCTGAAAAAGATAATGGAAGCATCCGGCCAGACCAATGGTAATATTGAGACCGCGGTACAACGACAAGCTGCCGGACTCAGGGCTGCCTATGGGAGCCCCCAGATGCTGTCATTGCTCTACTATGAACCGACGACCGACCTGGTTAATATTTCCGTGCCAGCCCTTGTTTTGTTCGGGGAAAAAGATACTCAGGTACCTAAGGACCTCAACCAGTTCCCTATAGAAAGCAGCCTTAAAAAAGCCGGAATTGATCACAAAATACTCACCATTAACTCTGCCAATCACCTGTTCCAGACAGCGGAATCCGGTCAGGTCTCAGAATACTCAAGCCTTGACCCTGCCTTCGAACCGGCATTTATTAAGGAACTTACCGATTGGTTGAAGGAAAATTATTGATGCTAAATACCAGATAAAGGTGTACCGGGTTTTTGTTTATTAACCATAAATAAACCCGATCTATATACTGTTTTTAGTCTAAGAGGGTACAAAGATTACGCAAAGAGAACACTGCGTTTCTCTGATACTTTGTAAACAGGTGACTCAGGATGGGGACCAGCCCTTCATTCCGTCTCTCACCACATCCGCAACCTTCTCGATCGGTATTCGCACCTGGCTCATATCATCCCGGTAGCGGATCGTGACCTTGTCATCTTTCTCAATCGTATCGAAATCAACCGTAATACAGAACGGTGTTCCCGCTTCATCCAGTCGGCGGTATCGTTTACCAATGGAACCGGATTCATCGTACTGTACCGTAAATTCCTCTCTTAGATCTTTATCGATCTTATGGGCCACTTCCTGCAGCTCCGGCTTTTTGATCAGCGGAAATACACCAACCTGAACGGGTGCCAGACGTGGATCCATCTTCAGTACCACGCGCTCATCGCCATCAACCTCTTCTTCCCGGTAGGCGTCACAAAGCACCATCAGAGTACAGCGATCAAGTCCGATAGAGGTCTCTATCACATAAGGGGTATAACGCTCCTGGTTCTTCTGATCGTAGTAGTCCAGTTTCTTGCCGGAGAATTCCTGATGCTGGGTAAGATCAAAATCGGTACGGTTATGGATACCCTCCACTTCCTGCCAGCCAATGGGATACTTATACTGGATATCAGCTGCTGCTCTTGCATAGTGAGCGAGCTTATCATCCGGATGCGGGGCCGTTCGCAGGTTTTCTTCACGGATACCAATACTCTTATGCCATGCCAGTCTCTTCTGCAGCCATTCCTCATAGCTGTCCTGATCTGTGCCCGGCTTCACGAAATACTGCATTTCCATTTGTTCGAATTCACGCATGCGGAATACAAACTGTCTGGCGACTACTTCATTTCGAAAGGCTTTTCCGGTCTGAGCAATGCCAAAGGGTACCTGAACTCTTGCGGTGTCCAGCACATTCTTGTAATTCACAAAGATGCCCTGAGCTGTTTCCGGACGCAGGTAAACTCCGTCTTCCTCCGAAGAAGTGGCACCGAACTGAGTCTTGAACATGAGATTGAACTGACGGACTTCGGTCCAGTCGAAAGCACCGGACTCCGG
The DNA here is from genome assembly GCF_040811775.1 of Balneola sp. MJW-20. Classification (NCBI taxonomy): domain Bacteria; kingdom Pseudomonadati; phylum Balneolota; class Balneolia; order Balneolales; family Balneolaceae; genus Gracilimonas; species Gracilimonas aurantiaca. The sequence continues at coordinate 67,034 of NZ_JBFNXW010000004.1, read as the reverse complement.
TGCCCGGATCTCATTTTCCATGATAATATCGTACAGGTCTTCGGTCAGGCTTTTTCGGCTGCCGGCAGTATCCAGCTGCTCCTGTAATTCCTTTGCCTGATCTTCCTTACCGTCTTTTTCCAGCTTCGCGATATATTGCTCTATGATCATGTCGGCCCGGTACCGCTTCTTGGACTGCTTATCATCGATCATAGGATCATTAAATCCTCCCACATGACCACTTGCTTCCCAGACCTTGGGATGCATAAAGATCGCCGCGTCCACACCTACAATATTATCGTGGCGCTGAGTCATTTCCTTCCACCACTGATCACGAATATTCTTCTTAAGCTCCACACCCAGGGGTCCGTAATCATAAACGGCACTGAGTCCTCCGTAGATCTCAGATGATTGAAAAATAAAGCCCCGTGCTTTTGACAGTGATACGATCTTATCCAGATTGTCCAGGTTCGACATGAATGAATTAATTTGGTTCCTTTTTTAAAGACGGCCCAAGATAAGCATAAAGTAAAAGCAATATCGAATCTGATAGAACTCTATATGTGAATTTGTAAAAGGATTTAGGCTTTAGGAATAAAATGCACTTAAAACCGGGAATTAAGTCCCAATTATGGTTAATTTTGGTTTTTCTTTAATCTATTCACCGATATAAGATGAAGGTAGGTATTTTAGGAGCTACGGGAGCCGTAGGACAGAAATTCATTCGATTATTACAAGATCATCCCTGGTTCAGCATCAGTGCGCTGGGGGCATCAGAGCGATCCTCCGGAAAGAAGTATTCCGAAGCAGCTAACTGGATCGAAGATATAACACTGCCTTCAAAAGTGGCCGCCATGACGGTCCGAAATTGTGATCCTGCAGAATTCTCCGATGTGGACTTCGTGTTTTCAGGGCTGGATTCTTCGGTAGCCGGTGAGATAGAAGGAGCTTTTGCCCGCGCCGGGATACCGGTGATCTCCAATGCAAAAAATTATCGTATGGATGATACCGTGCCCCTGCTGGTGCCCGAGATCAATCCCGAGCAGATCGAACTGATCAAAAAGCAGGAATTCACAAAAGACGGCAGTGGCTGGATTGTGACCAATCCTAATTGTGTGGCGGTTCCCTTATCTATGGCTCTTAAACCTTTGCATGATGCCTTTGGAGTCGACACGGTGATCCTCACCACCATGCAGGCCATATCCGGTGCCGGTTACCCGGGAGTAGCCAGCCTGGATATCCTCGGTAATGTCGTTCCTTTTATTTCTGGAGAAGAGCCAAAGATCGGCCCCGAAACCCGGAAACTGCTTTCAGCAGAGTTTGATCTTCAGGCCACTGCCACCCGGGTGCCAACTCTTAACGGACACATGCTATCGGCTACCATAAAATTCAAAAAGAAACCTGCGGATCTCGAGGAAGTCAGAGACGCCTACAGCAACTGGCATAACCCGATATCAGCGCTGAATCTGCCTTTCTCACCTTCTGAAGTGTACAAGATCCATGAAAAAGATACTTACCCTCAGCCACGGCTTCATGCTGATCAGGAAGGCGGTATGCAGCTACATATCGGGCGACTGCGAATGGCCGAGGTCTTTGACATCAGTCTGATGGCAATGGCACATAATACGATACGCGGAGCTGCAGGAGGAGCGATCCTGAATGCTGAGCTTCTGCACAAGAAAGGCTATCTGGGCTAAACGATCAGTCTCCCTCCAGGTCCCTGAGTCGTTTTTCGGACATATCCAGGTTCAACCGGGAGGAGAATTCTATGGCATCATTACGGTGAGACCGGTCTATATTCAGGCTAATCTTTCCCTGTTCACTGCCGGGTAATGGTTCAAAGAAAACAAGCTGTCGGGCCTGGAATACCAGTTTTCCTCCCGTAAACCATCCTCCCTTATACTCCACTCTTTTGAGCAGATCCAGCTCCAGCCCGAATTTATTCAAAGTCGAAATGCTGTTACCGGCCAGATCATAAAGCTTATATTCAAATAGCAGTTCATGGTCATTAAAACTGACCACTCCCTTTACTTCCTTAATATGCGTTCGGTTACCCTCTTTTTCCTGCAGGGTATACGAGTACGGGATGCTCAATCAGTCCTCCATTTCTTTAAGACGTTGCTCGGATAATTTCAGGTTGATGTTAGAGGATATCTTAGCTGCAAGATCCCGGTATTTCTTTTTCACCTTAAGTTTTCTGACTGTGAGTTGACCGCCGGGAATTTCTGAAAAGACCGCTGCTCTCGGAGCATTCAGGATCAGTTTATTGCTGAAGAATCCTTTCTTAAATTCAGAGGATTCCAGTTCATAGAGATCTATAACCACCTGATTTATTTCAGACTGATACGCTTCCAGTACTGCGTCCTTTTTTTGGAATTCAAAGTGCAGTTTTGACCCTTCCACTCGCAGGATACCCTCCAGTTTCATGAACCCGCCGTTCAGATCGTCTGTCTCAAATGGAAGGCTTCTCATATAATAACCTGTTTTAATTGAACTTATATTTCTAATAAAGGTACTCAAAAAAACTACAAAAAATCTGTAAGGACTGCACTTTTTATGGGTCTAACTACCGACTTGGTCAGTGGCTTCAAAACCACTGATCACCGGAAGTGTTCGCACTTCCAAAAGTCCTTCCAGGGGTGAGAGGTGGAAACCTCTTACCCTATTTTTTTACCGGTTATATCTTACATGAAAAGAGAGAATAAAGGGCTGCATTTTTTGTTGGCCCTGATCGTACTTATCCTTCTCTCTCCCCTCCGGATAAGTGCTCAGAATTACGTATTTAAGGAATCCTTCAGCAGCAGGGATCTCAGCCGCTGGACCGGAACCCTTTCTGACTTCAGCTTCAGTATGCAGGCTAATAACACTCTGTTGCAGCTGACGGCTGATTCAGCCGGCACGTCACAGCTTTTTGCTCCTGCTTCAGAGCCCTATGGGATCTGGGAGGTCTATATCGAGCTGGACTTTAGTCCCTCCTCTAATAATAACCTTTGGATCTATCTGCTCTCTGATCAGCATTCTTCCTCCGATACTGCAAACGGATATGCGCTAAAGATCGGAGAGAATGGCAGTGAGGACCGGGTCAGCCTCCATAAAATAATCTCCGGCTCTCCGGGAAATATAATCCTGCAAAGTACCTCTGTAGTAGCACAGGGTGGCCCCATCCGGCTCAGGATCGAACGAAGCAGACAAGGAAATTGGTCGCTGGGACTTAGTCGGTCATACGATCAGGAACCGGTCGTGGAAGCAGAAGGAAGTGATAATGAATTCACGGATGCCGGATGGTTTGGCTTTATTGCAAAATATACTTCATCTAATACCGGGGCTTTTAAATTCGACTTCTCGATCACACCAAAACCGCTGCAATTGCAGCAGCTCTCCGTTCCCCGCAGGGATCAGATCAGTCTGTTGTTCAACCTTCCTTTGAACCCAGAGCTGTTAACTGATGCTATATTCACCACGGATATTCCATCGGCTATATTAACCGGAACTGAACTGATCTCTTCGGACTCCCTGCTGTTAACATTCGATGCTGAGTTCCCTTCGGGCCCTGCCTCCCTTAGGATCCGTGATCTGTTCGCAGCCAACGGGCAGTCTCTCAGCGACACTCTTATATCCTTCACGATATTTGATAAGATATCACCTGGCGATCTGCTGATCAGTGAATTTATGAACGACCCTCCTCCTGCTTCGCCGGAGTACCTGGAAGTCTACAATCACAGTAATAAATATCTCAATTTATCCGGTATTCAGATCGCTGACAACAGAAGTTTTCGGTCTACAGGGACAGAAGAAATTATTATGTCACCGGGCTCCTTCCTGATCTTTACCGCAGACTCAGCTTCACTGGCAGATGTTTTTGGCCCGGGTAATTATCAGAATTTTTCACTTCCCTCACTGAATAACGGGTCTGATGAGATCCGGATCTATGATGCTGAGCATCGCTTACTTGATTCTCTTGCCTACACCGATGACTGGAGTATCCCTGATTCTTCACTGGAAAGAATATCCTATGAGGTCTCTGCCGTCTATTCAGAGAACTGGCAGGTCAGCAGATCGGAGTATGGCGGAACCCCGGGTCAGCCAAATATGGTAATCCCTGACACCAGCCCGCCCCAGTTACTTTATATGCAGTATCTGAGCGACCGATCTCTTCAGGTCCATTTTTCGGAAAGGATCACCTATGCTGAAGAATACCCTGAAATTGAACTTTCCCCCACTCTCATGATAAATAACTTCTCCCTGCAAAATAACACGCTGACCCTGTTCACCCAGGAAAGCTTTGTCAGCGGACAATCCTATGAACTGACTATCAGTGGAATTACAGATATATTCGGCAACATGATGCTCCCGGCAACGGAAAGCATCCGCTATCTCAAATTCTCTGAAGTACTTCCCGGCGATATCAACATCAATGAGTTCAGATACAAAGGCAGTACAGGTGAATTCATTGAGCTATATAATAACAGCAACAAGAATCTGGATCTGAGCAGATGGTCTCTTTTTAACAGCAGCAGAGAGATCCATATACTGCCTGAACGCAGTTATCTGGCTCCCGATGAATACCTGATCACCGGTGATCCGCATAGTATAGAAGACGGTGGTACAAGCATCAGTCTTAGAGAGTCAGGCGACCAGATCATTCTGAAAGACAGAGACGGTATTACTATCGATCGTCTGGAATATGATGAATACTGGACTGAGCCGGCAGATGGTGCTTCCCTAGAGAAAAAAGATCCGGTACTCCCCTCAGCAGATCCGTCGCAATGGGCTGTGAATATTGATGGCTCACAAAGTGCCGGTACTGAAAATTCGGTCTTCGAAAAAGATTTTGATCCGCCTGAAATTCTATACGCCCGCAGAACTTCGGATCAGAGTATTGAGATCTCTTTTGATGAATTCATACGGAAACCGGAGAGTATTTCTGTTGACGGAGATCCAGCTGAGTTGATCCGGTATGACCCGGACTTTGCATCAGTAATTGAGATCAGCACACAGGTCAGATCAGCAAGAAAAGATGAAATTCTGGGATTCAGTTTTCTGGAGGATTTTAAAGGCAACCAAAGCTCCATATTAGATATCGGAGTGATACAGGAGCTGAAGGCTGGTGACCTCATTATTAATGAGGTCATGTTTGATCCCCTTGTGGATCCAGAGGACGGTATCCCGGATCAGGCAGAATATATTGAATTGTTTAACCGGCAGTATTTCCCGATTAGTGCAGAAGAGCTGTTCCTCCACCATCAGCCCGATGAGAATGGGAAGATCACTCCCATGCAATCTGTAGACCCAGATTTCAAGTACGCTAAGGGGCGTTCTTATTTCCTGTTCTTTGCAGATGATACAGCAAAGGATATCAGTATGAGCAGTCTGAGTACTTATTTTGATCTTTCCGAAAGATCTGTCCGTCATAGCTCGGTAATTAATCGAGGCAGCCTGGGTTTATCATCTGATTCCGATCAAATTTATCTCAGCCATCATCTACTGGGATCGCTTGACTCCCTTTTTTATTCCTCAAACTGGCATAATCCCAATATCTATAACACAAAAGGGATCTCTCTGGAAAGAATCTCAACTGAAGTTCCTACCAACCGGGATGATAACTGGGGCAGTAATACTGGAGTAAGCGGCGGCACTCCCCTTTCCCCAAACAGCGTATGGCAGGAACCAGGAAAGGACATTCAGGATAACCGTGTATCAGTTAGCCCAAACCCTTTTTCTCCCGACGGAGACGGCTTTGAGGATCATACGATCATCAGCTATTCCCTTCAGGACCAGGATCACTTGCTCAGAGTAAGAATATTTGACCGATATGGCAGGTTCGTCCGGGATCTGAGCAGTACTCAGTCGGCTGGCATGCAGGGCGATCTTATCTGGGATGGTAATGACCGGAACGGACAAAACTGCCGGGCGGGACTCTATATCATATTATTTGAGGCTACCGATCAATTTAATAACCGGCATTTCCGGGTAAAGAAGACCGTTGCCCTTGCAGCACGCAGATCATCTACAGAAGGACCCTGAGTCTCAGGCCACCAAAGAAATTACGCTCTGCAGCAGGCTGAAAGTATCGGGCACCGAATGCATTGAGGTCATTCCCCAGGCTGTAGGTCTCATTCAGCAGATTGTCGATACCACCGTAGATATTCAGCTGAATATCATCAAAAATCTCCGTCCGGAATCCGGCCTTGAGCTGCACCAGGTTATAAGATTCCGAGTAAACGGTATTGGCATCATTCAGCGGGATCTCATCGGTGAAATTCCAGGAGATTGACGAATAAAAACCCGGCCTAGTTTCGGCACTCAGAATGCTTACGAGGGTATTGGGTGCCACACCGGTTAGCGCATTACCGGAATAATCTTCGGTTCCGCTCTGATAGTCATTGAATTCAAAATTGTGATAAGTATAAGAAACCTGTGCATTCAGCCGGCTCAGAAATTTTGACTGATCTTCTATAAGGATGACCCGACTACCCAGTTCGATTCCCCACTGATCGGTAGACCCGGCATTCCGGAAAAGCACAGTTCCCCGGTCCGATTCCCGCTGAACGATGGTCTCATCCAGCTTAAAGAAGAAGCCTGTCAGGTCATACTGAATACGCCCGGACCACAGGTTCCCTCTCAGACCTGCCTCATAGTTGACCCCTCTTTCAGCCTGTAAGTCCAGATTGATACTGCCTTCATTGGTGCGGAACTCTTCGATGGTGGGCGGAGAAAATCCCTGGCTGATACTTCCGTGAATTGCCAGCTGCGGAGAGAATTTCTTCGTGATCCCGATCCTGGGCACCAGTTCCGGATCGAAAGTTTGTTCGGAAAGGCCGGCCACATCACCCTCCAGGTTCGCGATCAGGCGATCAACGGAATAACTCAACCGGTTATAACTCAGCCCGGCGGTCAGGTACCAGTTACCCGGAAGATCGGCTTCAAAGCTAGCGAAAGCCAGCAGATTACGGATCTTGATATCATCATCGAAGTTAAGGGTATCGGTATCACCGAAATCATTTCCGAAATTTCTGGCTGCATTACTAGCTGCCTGATATTCAGCCCCTGCAATAATGCGGGTATCAACATTTCCTATTTCACCGTCGATATACCAACGGGTCCGGCCTCCTCCGCTTTTCCGGCTGTCCTTTTTATAATCCAGATTGAACGGATTCTCAAAATCACTGAAGGTGCCGTAGACCGTGGTCTTTGCAGATACCCGGTCCGAAAGCTGTATATCGTGGGAGGCTCCGGCCAGAAATGCTTCCTGATTTACCGATGCATTGGATTCCACGCTGCCGAGCACAAAGGGATTACCCGGACGTGCCTGGGTAGGATCCTCATCAAACTGCTCCTGAGTCAGTCCGCCCGGAATTCCGTAGTAAAGATCAGAATACAGAAAGCTGGCCTGAAGGATCTGATCCTCATCCAGATCAAACCGTCCGGTGAGTTCCAGGGTCTCACGGTTAAAAAAGGACTGTTCCCGATATCCGTCTGACTGCTGGTTCGCATAATTCACCCGGACCTCACCGTTCTCAAATCCTCTCTGTGACTGAATATCGAATTTACTCAGACCATAGGAACCAAATGTATAACCGGTTTCGGCAAAATCCTGCACCCCGCCTCCGCTTTCTATCAGCAGCGCACCCCCGTTTCCGGCTCCGTAAATACTTCCCGCGGGACCACGTATCACTTCGATATCCTTCATATTCACATTGTCCAGCAGGTTGAGTGGCGTGGAACCTGAGGGCGTGGTAAAGGGAATGTCATTCCAGTAGATCTTAACGTTGCGAACCCCAAATGGTGCTCTCAGAGAACTTCCCCTGATTGCAACCCGGTACGAACCTGGAGCCCGCTGTTCCAGTCGAACACCGGGAACGGTATTCAATCCGTATAGTAAAGAAGTATTATCAAAACCTCCTGTTAGTTCAGTCTTCACAAAAGAAACAGCGCCCGGAGTTTCCATTATAGAGCGGTTGCTTTCATAACCCGTAACCACGATCTCCTCCAGGTTCAGTCTCAGTGTATCCTGCCGACTCTGAGCCTGTAACAGAGCAGGAAAAGTTATAGTTAATACAGTAATATAGAGTACTAATTTACAGCGCATTTCAAGAGGTTCGATTGAATCAAAAAATTGAATACCTTCTAAAGGTTATCGTGAGCATTTAAATTCCACTGAAAACAAATTGAAACAAGATAAAACAGCCCCCATAGGTATTTTTGATTCCGGTATCGGAGGACTTACCGTAGCCCGGGCCGTTGCCAGGGCATTACCGAAAGAAGATATCATTTATTTTGGTGATACTGCCCGGGTACCTTATGGTATAAAATCTGAAGAAATGGTTCGTGAGTATGCGCTTCAGATCACGCAATTTTTACTCAACAAAGGAGTAAAAATGATCCTGATCGCATGTAATACGGTATCCGCATCTGCTAAAGAACAGATCATTGAAATGGCAGAAGATATTCCGGTTCTGGATGTGATCAGTGCCGGTGCGCAGGCAGTGCTTGAGGATGGCCCTCACCGCAATATCGGGGTCATAGGAACACTCGCTACTATTGCATCCAAGGCCTATTCACGCTCTATACATGAGATAGATCCTGGCTCAGAAGTTATAGAACAGGCCTGTCCCCTGCTGGTGCCCCTTGCTGAAGAAGGCTGGATCGATCATGAGGTGACCAAAGCCACGCTGAAAGAGTATCTCCGTCCCTTTGAAAAAGCCGGACTTGATGCTCTTATCCTCGGATGTACACACTATCCCCTTTTTAAACCCGTTCTTCCTTCCGTTCTTAAAGAGAAAGATATCAGGATCATAGATTCGGCAGATTCTATTGCGGCAGCTGCTGAGGAAAAGCTCAAAGAACTCGGACTCCTGAACAACTCCGGGGGTTCTTTCGACTGTTATGTGAGTGATCGCCCTCAGCGTTTTCAGGAACTGGCTGAACGGTTTTTAGGTAAGAAACTGGATAATATTCACCTGACCCGCTTTTAGTTACCCATATTTACATGGCTCAGATCATTCAAAGCTCTATATTAAACCCGAATTTCAAATAATATTTCAATCAGGCACATGAGAAAATTCAACTACACTCTTACTACTTTACTGCTTGTTCTTATGATCAGCCCATCGATGCTGGCTCAGTTAAGAGGACTGGACCTCTACAATGAAATGGGTAGTCCCGGTTTTATAGAATATGACGGAATCTCCGGACTTCGCTGGCTGCCCGGTGACATGGGGTATCTGGAAACGGAGTCTGATGAGGATGGTATAACCACATTTTATAAGGTGGATCCCCGATCTGAGGAACGTACTCCTCTTTTTGATGCTGCTACCGTAAACAGCCTGGTTTCTCAGTTCAATGAGATCAATGACTCTTCTCTTGAGGGTCTACCATTCACATCCTTTAGTTATGTAATGGACAATGAGGGCATTTTCTTCACCCTGGACGGCAACGACTATGTTTATCATCTGGAAAGTGATGAATTGAGAGATCTGTACAAGCCGGAAGTTGAAAAAGCTCCCTATACTGAGGAATTAATGAGAGGCATGCAGTTTTCTCAGCTCTGGAACGGGACCTATTCCAACGACTACACTAAATTTGCCCATGTGAAGGGTTATGACATTTATGTGGTTGATACCGAAACCGGCGAGGAAAAAAGACTCACTTACGGATCTGAAGAGCAGATGAACGGGCGACCGAGCTGGGTATACCCCGAAGAATTCGGTCAGCGGGATGCCTACTGGTTCTCACCGGATGATTCCAAGATCGCTTATCTGCAGTACAATGAAACGCAGGTCTATCAGTACCCTATCATTCATGAACTACAGTTTGAGACCGGACTGGAACTGGAAAGATATCCTAAAGCAGGGGAAGAGAATCCCACCGTTAACTTATTTATAGTAGACATTGAAAGCGGTGAGATCGAGCAGGTGCCTACCAATAGTGATCCGGATACTTATATCGTACGCCCTACCTGGCGAAACGACGGTACCGAACTGACCTTCAGAAGATTGAACCGTCAGCAGAATCACCTGGAACTGCTGGCTTATGACCTGGACACTAAAAAGGTGCGAACCATCCTGGAAGAGCGGGAAGACGCCTACATCAACCTTCATGACAATTTTATTCAGCTCGATGATAATGAGACCTTCATCTGGACCTCCGAAGTAAGTGGTTATAATCATATATATCACTACAACTTCGAAGGTGAGCTCATCAATCAGGTTACAAAAGGCGATTTCCCGGTCGGAAGCCTTGTGAATGTGGACCAGGAAAATGAGAAGATCTATTTCACTGCCTATCATAATATGGGGCTGGACAGTTATTTTCACTCCGTCAATTTTGACGGCAGCGGGCTGAATACCATTTCAAATGAAAACGGCCGTCACAGTATTTCTATGAATGAAGCTGCGGAATACTATACCGATTCTTATTCCTCTTTTGAAGATCCAAGGTCCGTGGTGTTGTATACAAATGATGGTGAGAAGGTCCGGGACCTGAGAACCGCGGATGCCGGTAAAGTCAGGGAACACGGCCTGATCAAGCCCGAGTTATTCAAGTTCAAAGCGGCCGATGGCACTACCGACCTGGTGGGCATGATCTACAAGCCGGCAGATTTCGACCCGAATAAAAAATATCCGATCGTTCTGCCTCTGTATGGCGGACCTGAGTCACAGGATGTGAGCAATACTTACTCGGCAGCCAACGGTTATCAGCAGATGGCGCAGCTTGGCTTTATTGTGATCCGTGCCAATTACCGCGGATCCGGTAACCGGGGAAAGAAATTCGCGACCCTGCATTACGGAAAGCTGGGCACCATCGAAATGGATGACTATGCTCAGGCGGTCAAAACTGTAAGCAAAAATACCTGGGCAGACGGATCACGGGTCGGTGTGTACGGACATTCCTACGGCGGATACTCAACGGCATTACTCATGCTTCGCTACCCGGAGATCTTCCATGTGGGGGTATCCGGTGCACCGGTCACTGACTGGAGAAACTATGATACCATCTATACTGAGCGTTATATGGACACTCCGCAGAATAACCTGGAAGGATATGAGGTCGGATCGGCCATGAACTATGCCGATCAGCTCAAAGGAAAGCTGCTGATCGTTCACGGCACCACCGATAATAATGTACATCCTTCCAATTCCATACAGCTGATCGATGCGCTGGTCAAAGCCGGAAAGGATTTTGATGTAATGTTCTATCCCGAGAACCGCCACGGCATCCGTGGAGCCGCCGGAAGGCATTACAGCATGAAGAGGCTGGAATACCTGGTGGAGAATCTCATGCCGGAGAATCTCTCGGCCGAGGATATGAATGAGCTGATCAGCTGGAACTGAACCGCTATCCCTTAAATGATCTGAAGGCTGCTTCGAAAGAGGCAGCCTTTTTTGTTGTTCTATGTTCAATGCTAACCACTTTATCAAAGTGGGGACTTTGGAAAAGCCCCTTTCAAAGCAACATACTCGTCAAGTTGGTAGAATCCGAGCGCTCGGTTTCTCGAGGTTGATGTGGGCGGACATTTTAAAACTTAGTTCTTAGGTTCGGGTAAAGCATATTCAACCAAAAACTCATTACCCGACTGGTCTTTTCGAATAGAATAAAAGGTATTATCGGGTGTGATCCCGTGTGGAAATTGCTTACCTAAATAGTATAATTTCTGAATTTGCCGCTCTCCATCAACAGAATATACATCCATATATCGGTCACCAGTTTCATACTCGATCAACAGTATATAAATAAGCCCTTTTGAGAGCATTATTTTATGAGTCAAAGACTCTGCATAATCTTTAGGTAAATTAGCCAGGACATTGTGGCCTGTGTAATCCGGGCTCTTAAACAGTTCGTTATCTATTGTGAAACTGCTTATCAATTCATTCTTCTCGTTAAGGACATTTACTTCACCGAAAAAAACATTGTTTAATAAAACAGTTGTATCGCCTGACTTTGCAAGCAGATCTATATCCACATTTGAAACTCCAAGACCTATGTTCTTGAGTTCTTCAGACTGTTCTATAACGGTTTGCAATTTTTCATTTTCATCAAAACATGAGAAGCTGCTCCCATTCGCCGATATTGCTCCACCGGCATGTACACACAACTTATTGGATATAATTGTGATATGCACCGGCTGAAACGGTACACTGATTTTCTGCAGTATTTGCCCTGTTTCATCAAATTTGATAATCATTCTACGATAGGGATCAGACAACCAGAAATCCCCATTTTCAAGAGGATATATATCTGATGATTTTTCCATTTCACCCGAAAGATCGATTCGCCAAAGTTGATTCAGTTTATTGGTTAGTTTTGAAACTACACTGTGCTTTGTATCCAGTAAATAGACTGCATTACTGCTGTATGAGATGTTTATATTCTCTGATTTAAGTGAGTCCTGAAATTTCCTTTTCGTCACTATTTCCAATTGTTCGGAACCGTCTAAGAGGCTATCAGCCTCAAAAACCGATTTATTACATTTTTCAGAACAAAGAGTATTTTTGTAAACCCCTTCTTTAATATTTTCAGGAGTAGCCCACCTACCAAAATGAGCGAAAAAGTACCCTTTATCAGGCACATAGCAATAGTCCATATAGCATTCTTCTGCCTGGTAAGCCTGAGCATTTGACGATGTAGGAGTCATCAAAATGACTATAAAAATCATCGTAATGAGTGAAATTGTTTTCATCCTTAGTTTGCTTTTTTAAACGTATTTAACACAAGGCCACTCTTATCTTCTGTATAACTTACAGAAATAAGATTTCCGTCTGATGTTTGGTAAGTGATGTATCTCTTTTCGAAATCTATGGGTTTCTCGTTGATTTGATTTCCCTCGTAGTCATATAAGTAACAGAACTTAACGCCAGTACCATTTTCTATATAAATGACTCTTATTTCATTCTCGTCAGCAAAGACCGAACTGATTGTTGCAGTGGTATATTCATTTAAAGGACCTGCAGCCGGAGAATAATTTTTGGGGAATGAAGGCTGAAAAAAAATTTCATTATCTACCATAAATTGATTTATCAATTTACCTTCAAGATCCCAGACATATATCTTTGCATCGATTGGATGACTTAAACTTATAATATGGTTGTCCGTTTTCTGAATGGTATTAAACGTGAGGTTAGATATTGTTAAAAATTTCCCTGAGATCTCATCTGAAGGAGTTGAAAATGATCTTATCTTCTCTCCTGACTCTTCGCTGTAGCAATTAATTTGTTTTCCCTTCGGAGGGATTATCCCTCCAGGATGAATACATACTTGCCCATCAAATACGATCATGTCTGTAGCACGCTCATCAACTAGAAATGATTTTAAAAAATCACCATTTTCCTGAAATATTGAGACTCTTAGCTGTCGAGAATCAAGAATATACACCCGATTGTTATCATAATATATATCAGAAGCTTTTGTAAACTCTCCCGGACCCTTTCCATTTCTTCCAAATGAATTTAGAAGATTAAGCTGTTCATCAAACTTATATACCTGATTTCTTAAATGATCCAGAACAAACAACCCTCCGGAACCTGAGCTTGCGAACTCCATAGCCCCACTTAGTTCATCAGATTTGAAATGTAGAGTATCTTGGGGAATAAATACTTTCCTGTAATCTATTGAGGGAGTCTGAGAAAACATAGCCATTGGCAATGCACACAAAACAAATAAAGTGACAAAATTTTTCATTACTAAAATAAATTACCGGTATCGCATTTATACGATACCGGCTGATTCAAATTGTTATCCTTACACAATTATGCCAGAGCAAGGATAATTAAATTCCTCGCATGGTATTGGAGTAGATTCCCAATCCACGCAGGCCTGTAAGGTTTCTCCTGTCTGCCCATCCATGCAATATTCCACCCAAAATTCGTTAGTAGTTACTTCATTAGGAGTGATACTCATTGCAAAAAATATTAATAAAGATTTTATGAATAGAATCATATGTATGAGGTTTATAGATGTTGATTTCTCAAAAAAAAACAGACTAACAAATTTAATTTCAACAACTTAAGGATACTAGTCGCTTCTACCAATGAAAGCTTAGCATATTGTGCCTCTTATCTTGGGAGGATAAAGTTATATACTGAAAGTCCACTTTACCAAAGTCATGACTTCGGTAAAGTGGCACAGGCAACCTCCTAAAGTAACTGACTCGCCAGATTGGCCAGGTCGGAGCGCTCGCCTTTTTCCAGGTTGATATGGGCGTACATCTCCTGATTGTGCATGCGGTCTACCAGGTAGCTCAGACCATTACTCTGGGCATCCAGGTACGGCGTATCGATCTGGAAGATATCCCCGGTAAAGATCACCTTGGTATTTTCACCGGCCCGTGTGATGATGGTCTTGACCTCATGCGGGGTCAGGTTCTGGGCCTCATCAATGATAAAGATCACATTAGAGATACTGCGGCCCCGGATATAAGCTAAGGGCACAATGCGCAGTTTATCGGTCTGCACCATCTCCTCGATCTTCTTGTACTGCTTGCTGGTCTCCTTGTACTGATTTTTTATGAAACTCAGGTTATCCCACAATGGCTGCATATACGGATCGATCTTGGCGGTCGCATCTCCGGGAAGGAAACCGATATCCCTGTTGCTCAGCGGAACAATAGGCCGTGCCAGGTAGATCTGTTTGAAATTACTCCTCTGTTCCAGGGCACTTGCCAGAGCCAGCAGGGTTTTACCTGTACCCGCTGAACCGGTAATGGTGGCCAGCATCACATTCGGATTTGAAAGTGCATGCATGGCAAAGGTTTGCTCCGCATTCTTGGGCGTGATCCCGTAGGCATTATACTTGTCGATCTGCTCAATATACTTTGATTTGGGGTTATACCAGCCCAGTGCAGACGACTTGTGGCTTTTCAGGATATAAAAATGATTAAATATTGGCTCTTCTTCCATCAGGTCGGAAGGCTTTGCTTTACCCTTATCGTAAAAGTCAGAGATCACCGAAGGATCTTCCAGGTGGAGTTCACTTTTACCTTTGTAAAGGTGCTCAATATCCTTGATCTGTATGGTCTCATAATCCTCAGCTTCCAGGTTCAGCGCCCTGGCCTTAAGCCGTAGATTAATATCCTTGGACACCAGGATCACTTTTCGCTTCGGGTTTTCCTCCTTCAGACGGATCGCTGCATTTATAATGCGGTGATCATTCTTATCAGAACCGTATACTTCGGTGGCGTCTACTGAGTTTTTTCCGGCACTTACAACTTTCAGCTTGCCATGAGAACGGCCATTCAGCGGTATCCAGTCCTGGAGCATGTTGTCGTCTGAAATGCCGTCCAGGTAGCGGATGAATTCACGTGCGTGAAGGTTTATGACCGTGTTACCCTTTTTAAAGGTATCGAGCTCTTCCAGAACCGTTATTGGTATAGCCACGTCGTTTTTCTGAAAGTTTTTTACAGCTTCGTAGTCGTATAAAAGAACGGAAGTGTCGAGAACGAAAATCTTATTCTCTTTCTTCTTTGGCATGGGCGAGTAGAGATTTGATTTTAGTATACTTATTAGCCATTGCAGATGATATAGAGGAACTGCATGAGTAATAAAGCTAATGCGGGTACCATATGCAACGAGATGATGCCAAAAATTGCAATCTTAATATAGTATCAACCCCTGCTGAAATGATACATAGCCACCGCTGCCGCGATCCCGGCATTCAGGCTTTCCACCCATGTTTTCGGACTTTTTCGGGGGATTCTCACTTTTGTGTAAGAAGAATTCAGTAAGATTGATTGTATCCCGTTCCCTTCGTTTCCTACCACCAGGATGTATTTTTCCGGAACTTTGATATCGGTCATCTCAACTGACTCTTCGCTACCATCCAGAAGCAGGATTTCCCATCCCTGGTCTTTAAAGTCCTTGAATATTTCAGGCAGGTGAGCAGATATTCCCGGAACCGTCCCGGTGGCTCCTGCCGTCGAGCGCACTACTTTCGGATTAAAAATATCCACACTTCCATGCCCGGCCAGTAAACACATTGCGCCATACCAGCTGGCCGTTCTTATCAGCGTCCCCATATTACCCGGGTCCTGGATCGCATCCGTAGCCAGGATCATTCCACTATCCTGGTTCATGATCTGATCAATATTCGGTTCGTCCGGTTTCCTGCATAGGGCCAGAATTCCCTGGGTCTGTTCGGTATCTGCCAGCTCCAGAAAGAGTTCATGCTCAATTCGCTTACATTTTGCCGGATAGTCCGACCGTAGTATCTCTTCGGATATAAAGATACCCTTTATCTCAATGATCCCGTTATCAAGAACCTGCTCCACTGCCCGCTCTCCTTCTACAATAAACATATTCTCGCGGTCGCGGTACTTTTTCTTGGCAAGCTTTCGCAGCAACTTGATCTCTTTATTAGAGGCTGACTTCATCGGTTGGAATAGTTCGGTTGGGTTCTTGTCCTCAGCGGTCGGCTGTCTTCTGAATTTATACTTCTCTATCTTAACCAAAAATTTTGATAATACAGAAAACGATTATCCATGGAATTTCTCAAGACCTTAGGAATTGAAGGCATTAACCCGGGAAGCAGTACCGGACAGAAAAGCACACAGAGTAAAGAATACATCAGCAGCTATACCCCAGCAGATGGTAAAAAGATCGCGGATGTATCTAAGACCACCCGAAAGGAATATGATCATATCGTTGAGACCTCTCAGAAAGCTTTTGAGGTTTGGAGAACCATGCCAGCTCCGAAACGCGGAGAGATCGTGCGGCAGATCGGTCAGAAGTTACGCGAGTACAAAGAACCGCTGGGCAAGCTGGTCACCTACGAAATGGGCAAGATCTACCAGGAAGGACTGGGAGAGGTTCAGGAAATGATCGATATCTGTGATTTTGCGGTCGGACTCAGCCGTCAGCTCTACGGGCTGACCATGCACAGTGAGCGACCGGAGCACCGAATGTACGAGCAATGGCACCCGCTGGGTACGGTCGGCATTATCTCCGCCTTTAACTTTCCGGTGGCGGTCTGGAGTTGGAATGCTATGATCGCTGCTGTTTGCGGAAACGTGATGATCTGGAAAGGATCCGAGAAAACTCCTCTCTGCGGTGTTGCCGTACAGAAGATCGTAGCCAGGGTGCTAAAAGAAAATGACCTTCCCGAAGGTATTTTCAACCTGGTAACCGGCGACCGCGAGGTTGGCGAATGGATGACCGAAGATGAAAGAGTACCCCTGATCTCCGCAACCGGTTCGATCCGCATGGGTAAGGAAGTGGCCAAGACCGTGGGTTCAAGACTCGGCAAAACCATCCTTGAACTGGGCGGTAATAATGCCATCATCATTTCAGAAAATGCCGATATCGAAATGGCCATACGCGCCACTGTTTTCGGAGCTGTGGGAACCTGCGGTCAGCGATGTACTTCAACCCGCCGGCTGATCATCCACGAATCGGTATATGATCAGGTAAAAGAAAGACTACTCGGTATCTATGAGAATATTACTATTGGTGACCCACTCGAAAGCGGCACGCTCGTTGGACCCCTTATTGATCAGGATGCAGTAGATAATATGCAGAATGCCCTGAAGCAGGTAGCCAAAGAAGGCGGAGAGGTCATTTACGGCGGAGAAGTGCTGAATGAAGACGGTTTTTATGTTCGCCCGGCTCTCGCTGAAGTGGAAAATCACTATAAGATCGTTCAGGACGAGACATTTGCTCCAATACTCTATCTGATGAAATACTCCTCTATGGATGAAGCCATTGAAATGCATAACGGTGTGAAACAGGGACTCAGTTCTGCGGTTTTCACCCTGAATATGCGGGAAGCAGAAACCTTCCTGAGTGCCCGGGGGTCCGATTGTGGTATCGCTAATGTGAACATCGGGACCAGTGGAGCCGAGATCGGCGGGGCCTTCGGTGGTGAAAAAGAAACCGGTGGAGGGCGTGAATCTGGATCCGATGCCTGGAAAGCCTACATGCGCCGGCAGACCAACACCATCAACTGGGGAGATACGCTTCCGCTCGCGCAGGGGATATCTTTCGATGTATAGCTCCGGAGCCGGTTCATGGATCCGGGTTAGAGAATTAAAGATTAAAAATAAAAAAATGTTGGTTCCGCCTTTCTGCCACAGGCAGGCTTCGCGGAGCTGCCATTTTTTATTTATATCTGAACCGTGATTAGGATAAAAACAAAAAAGAGCGATCCAGGGCTGCCGCAGGCATCCGTAGAAGCACGGTCATTCTTAATTTTTTATTCGACAGCTGCCTCAATAAGTGTAAAAAGCTCATTCACGTAGTCAGCCTGCTCCGGCTTCATAAGTACACTTCGAAGTACCGTAACTAATTCCTCATCCGACTCATAAGCAGGATGACGCCGGATAAAATCCTCTGCCGGTATCTTGTACAAAGAAAGATAGAAAGTTTTATCCTTCATCCCTTTTTCAAATACGGCCTTTGAAAGACGGCTCACCTCCGTAAGTTTCTTTTCTTCCGGAAGCGGAAAATAAGCGATTATATCCAAATCAGGCTCTTTATAGGCATCCAGTTTTTTGCTATTGCTTAGCAGATCATATGCTTTAAGTGCTGCTGCCCTGCACTTTTTCATTACGGGACCGAAACCCTTCTCAGCTTTCAAAGGAAAGAGCTGCAAGGTGGTCCAGAAGGCAGCAGCAGCTGCTCCGGCCCGGGAACACTCCAGGCTTATCTCACCCAGATGAAGTTCCTCTGAGGTAAAGTAAGTATATGGAGAGTCATGCTGATAGTACTTCCCTACTCCCGGATCCTTGAATATCACTGCCCCGCAACCATAGGGTTGCAGTCCGTGCTTATGCGGATCGATCACAATACTGTCCGCTTCAGGCATGAGATCCCAGTTTTTACTATTCAGCAGATCACTACCCGCAATGGTCTTAAAGAATCCTCCATATGCAGCATCGATATGGATCCTGATTCCATTTATTTTTGCCCAGGGCATAATTTCCGATAGAGGTTCAATATCCCCAAGCCCGGTTGTCCCCAATGTGACTACCACAGTTCCGATGCCTTTGGGATCCACCTGGTCCAGCTGAAAGCTACCTTCCGGGTCCACCGGTATCTTGCACCCTTCGACTCCGATCACTCCACACATCCGCTCATGGGTATAATGAGCATTCGCTGAATAGGCGATCTTTTTTCCGGGATGACAGTTTCTTGCCACCCATAGCGCCTCAAGATTTGCTATGGTTCCGCTTGCCGTCAGGTGACCCAGAAACTCAGATCCGTAACCCACATAATCCGAAAGCAGTTGCATGACCTCCTTTTCCATTTCAGAGGTGGGAGGCCCTCCATCCAGTGCATGATTATTAGGATTGATGGTCATGGCCAGCGAATATGCCATCCAGGCTACCGCATGAGGGGGTTTAAGCATCTGTCCTGCATAAGACGGGTGGTGAAAGGGGTAATTTCCCTCCAGCCGCTGAACAAATTCACTAAATACTTTCCGAATTTCATTCTCAGAAACAGAAAGAGTGGGATCCTGCTCCCACTCTCCGAATGAATTTTTCCAGTTATTAATACCGGATAAAATTTCCTCTAAATACGTGCTGTATTTCTGATCCATGATCAGTAAAGACTCACTGAAACCCCTGCCGACAGAACCTGCTTTAGCTGCACTTCATTAGAGAAGTCATCATCGTAACGAAGCTCAAATTGCAGAGAAGCACTTACAATGCTGTTGATCTGACCGACCAGTTCATTTGACCAGAACAGATCGGTAGAACTCAGAGGCAGTTTGAAGTTTGAAAAAGAGCTGAAAGAACCCGTATACAGGATATTCGTCGCGACTTCTTTCTCATAGCTGAGTCCGAAAGTAAGACCGGCCTCAGAGCGGAACTTCTCTCCTGCATCCACACCATAACGATCGGCCAGAGTAGTATCCCTTACGATCGTTTGCTTCAAACCCAATCCAAGGTCAGCAGCCAGATTTGGGGCCGGCCGGTATTCAATACCTGCACTCTCGATCAGATACAACGGAGCAAGAAATTTAGAGACCAGAACATCCGGATCGGTATCATTATCAGCGAATTCAAAACCATCATCAAACTGAGTCTGAATGTGAATGCCACCTAAGGCCGCCCATTTACCATCATTACTGATCTTATAGGTAAACTGATTACGGATCAGGATCAGGTCATCTGTTTTACGGACTCCCTCATTCTCGATCTTGGACTGTCCGTATTTCAGGTTTACTCTGAATGCATAACCGAACTTATTCTGTCGGTAAATGCTGGTATAAACTGTGGTCGCGTTACCGGATAACGAATTTACACCACCGGCAGCCCAGTTACTGTATGCAGCCTGGGCTCCGTTCAGGTTTGCCAGCCAGCTGGTCTTCCATCCATCCAGCGTATCGGGCACTGTAATAGACTGTGCATTTACTGTTTGAGAGGCTGTAAACAGAATTACAGCAAAAAGTGAGAGCAGTTTATACCTTTTCATAGTGAGTAGCTAATTATGTGTTTTTAAATAAGATTACTTTTCCGGGACGATCATCGGAAAGCATAACTTCTATATGCTCTCCCACTTTAGTAGGGGTCGAACGACCAACCAGATCTGCTTTGATCGGATATTTGCGGTGTCCTCTGTCAATCAGAACTAAAGTTTGAATAAGTGCCGGTTCATAGGTTTTACAGATTATTGAAATAGCCTCAAACATCGTGCGGCCGGAGAAGATAACATCATCCACCAGGATAACGTGCCTGTCAGAACAATCAGGGAGAGTATTATTGGAAGGAGTGTCTCTGACCATAAATTCATGCACCGGTACGTCGTGTGACAACAATTCCGTTAGGTGTCTGGCTATCTCTTTGCCCATTGCATAGCCTTTGCTGTTCAGACCGATGATCACCGGTTTATTTTCTTCGTCCAGCTTCTCCCAGATCTGTATAGACATTCTCCGTATGAAGCGGCGAATGTCTTCCTGGTCCATTAAAATTATTTGTTTGTCCATAAGAAATAAAATGTAATCAAAGGTAATATTAATTCTCAATTTTGTTGCAAGTTTTGTGTGAAATTAAGATTATGAGTCCGGGTTAACAGTGTTAACCAAAAACGAAATCAGAGAGGTTCAGATCATGGATAAACGTTTAGCAATATTATTATCGGGAGTAGTCGGAATAGCAGGAGGAGTCATAACCGCCCTGTTACTATCCCCTAAAAGCGGCAGAGAAAACCGGGAGTGGATCGCCGACCAGACCGAAGGAACCAAGTTATGGCTGGAAGAAAAAGGAAAGAATATCCGGGAAGAAGGTGAAAAAAGAATAGACCGCATTTCCCGCGGTGTCAAAAAAACACTCGATGAAAATCTACCGGACCTTTATAAGGCTACCGAAAAAATGAAATTCGAGACACCGGAAGATGAGGCCTGAGTTCTCCCCTTCCGGTTCAGAATTTCACCTGCACCGGATCTGGAAAGAACTCAATTTCAGTTTACTAAGACTTCGATCAACTGATGGCCGGCAGATCAGGATCCTCGATCCGGGGACCCATAATTGTACTACGGGGCCTGATTTCAGGAATGCCCATATTCTGGCCGATGGGATTGATTTATTCGGGGATGTGGAAATACACCTCAGTGCTAATCATTGGTATGAGCATAAGCATCACAAAGACCCGAACTTTAACAGGGTGATCCTCCACGTCGTCGCAGATCCGACACCGGTATTGGTGAAAAATGAAGCCGGGTTCACCCTTCTCACCCTTTCACTGGGTCCCTATCTCCGGGCGCGTCAGAGAACTTTCAGAAAAGAACTGTCATATCGAAATAATCTCAGATGCCTGAGTCATCTTCATTATATATCCGAAGATGCCTTTAATGCGCAGATCCGTAAAGCGCACCGGGAATATTTTAATCTGAAGTCTGAAGACTTTCTGAAATACTATGATCCTCATCTCTCGGGCAGCAAAGCCTGGAAAAAAACCTCATTACCTGGATCTTTGACGGACTGGGTATAAGTCATAACCGGGACAACATGAGAATGCTGCTTCAAAGCATTCTTCCTTCAGACCTTCCGGAAGAACTCATTATTCAAGATGTCCTGGACAAGGCCGGCCTATCAGACCCGGAGAGCAGCGGGATCCCCTGGAATCTTAAGTCGGTCAGCCGGGCCGATCATCCTAAATATCGTATTCCTCAGGCCGTAAAGATCTCCAATCAGATCCTGAAACAAACCTTCGGTGACATCCTCAGAGATCATGATCTATGCCTGTGGAAAGAATGGTTACAGCGTTCCGGTATCAAGGAAACAGACCGGTACAGGATCCTCTACGGCACTGTATTTCTGCCGGCAATGTTCAATGCGGGACAGCTGTATCATGATCAGCATCTTTCTGAATATGCTTTCCATCGCTGGAAACACCTTCAGTCACCTATTCCTAAAATACTCCTAAGGCCTTTCGATCACCCTGAAATCACCTCAGATTACCACCACTCGAAACTTGGCAGCATTTACCAATTACGATCATATTGTGAGCAAAGCCGATGCCATGACTGCCTGGTATTAAAAAAAGCGATTTAGTCTTGAATGCTTACAAAATCGTTTCTATCTTTGGGGTCTGTCGAAGACACATTTTTGATTGCCCGGTCGTCTAATGGCAGGACAGCTGGTTTTGGTCCAGTCAGTGGGGGTTCGAATCCTCCCCGGGCAACTTTCTTTATTAAAGGATGACTCTAATGCCATCCTTTTTGTTTATTCAACCTTGAACCATAGGCCTCAGATAAGTGGAAACACCTCTGGCAATTTTTTCCGGAACCAGTAATCCGGCATTAGCGCGAGCTATAGCTGAGGAGTATGGAGCATCTCTCGGAGACGTTACCATTAAGAAATTTTCTGATGGTGAGCTCTACGTCAAGTTTGAACAAAGCATTCGCGGAGAGGATATTTTTATTGTACAATCCACACCGCCACCCGGAGATAACATCATTGAATTGCTGTTATTGCTCGATGCTGCAAAAAGAGCCTCTGTAAAAAGAGTCACCGCCGTAATCCCTTACTTCGGGTATGCAAGGCAGGATCGGAAAGATCAGCCTCGTGTTTCTATCGGCTCCAAACTGATGGCAAACCTGCTGGTAAAGGCTGGTGCCGACCGTGTTCTGACCATGGATCTCCATGCAGCACAGATACAAGGATTTTTTGATATCCCGCTTGACCACTTATATGCAAGCCGGGCTTTTATTGATCATTTCACTCAAAACCCGATCGAGAACCTGGTAGTGGTTGCTCCTGATGTAGGCAGCCTTAAAATGGCCCGGGCTTACTCCAAGAAATTGGGAGCTACACTGGCTTTTATAGACAAACGCCGGCCAAAGCCGAACCAGTCAGAGATCATGAACATCATCGGGGAAGTGAAAGGAAAGAATGTGTTAATTGTCGATGATCTGATCGACACCGCCGGTACTTTGACGAATGCTGCTTCCGCTCTGAAAGAGAGAGGCGCATTGAACATCATTGCAACATGTACACACCCGATCTTATCGGGACCGGCATTCCAGCGAATAGAAGATTCGCCCATTGATGAGTTACTGGTAACTGATACTGTACCGCTACGCCAGCCTTCTGACAAGATCAAGGTGCTGAGCATTGCTAATATTTTTGCAGAAGCGATACAACGTATACATACCAATGACACCATCAGCGCACTGTTTGATAATTAATATGTAAGGTAAACGCATTATGGCATTTCCAGAGTTGACAAAAATTGAAGGCGAAAAAAGAGGCTTAAGTCGTAAAGACACTAAAGAGCTGAGAGAAAACCTTCGCGTTCCCGCTGTACTCTATGGTCCTGAAGTTGAGGAGAATCTACATTTCTCTATTGACGAACTGGAACTCGAGAAGATCCTACGTAAACCGCAGACTAAACTGCAGGAACTGGTGATCGACGGGAAGTCCTACAAAACTCTTTTAAAAAGAACTGAATTCGATCCGGTTACAGATCGTCCACTGCACGCCGACTTTTATGTGCTTTCCGACAACCACAAGGTGACACTGCGTGTTCCTTGCCGTATTGTTGGAAACGCAAAGGGTGTGGTTGAAAATGGTGGTCGTCTGTTCCAGCCAATGACCTATGTAAGGATCCGTGTATTTCCGGACAATATTCCCGCTGAATTCGAGGTGGATATTTCACCACTCGAGATCGGACAGTCTTTCCACGTAGGTGATCTGGACCTCGATGGTATCATCCCACTGGATGCTACCAGCAGAACCATCGCTACCATCCGTCCTCCGAAAGGTGCCGACTTCCTCGAAAATCTTGTTGCAGGTACTGCTCAGGATGTTGAAGAAGAAGCCACTGAAGAGGGTGCTGAAGCTGCTGAAGGTGCCGAAGAAGGCGCAGAGGGAGCTGAAGGCGAAGGTACTGAAGGAGCCGAAGGCGAAGAAAGTACTGAAGAATAAATTCACCCTGATCATAACTGCCTGATATGTCCATTATCGTAGGATTAGGAAATATCGGACAGAAATATGAAGGAACCCGCCACAACATTGGGTTTGATGTGGTGGATGAGATTGCAAATACCCTTTCTGTAACATTCGGCCCCTCTAAAGGGCCGTTTGTTGTTGCAGAGGGTCGCCACAGAGGAAGAAATGTGATCCTGGTCAAACCAACCACATTCATGAATCTGAGCGGTACAGCAGTAAGAAAAGCTCTGAACCTGTACAATACGGAGGTGGATAATTGCCTCATCATTTATGATGATCTGAATCTGCCTCTGGGAGACATCCGGCTTAAAGGCAAGGGATCGGATGGTGGTCATAACGGAATAGCGGATATCATTGCAAAACTGGGAAGCAGAACTTTTCCAAGACTCCGGTTCGGGATCGGCAGTGATTTTCCAAGGGGTAAGCAGGTTGATTATGTGCTTTCCCCATTTAAGCCTTCCGAAAAGGAGCCGCTCGAAGAAGCGATCCGGACCGCACACGATGCCGCACTTTGTTTTGTGCGTGAAGGCATCGACCGAACAATGAATATGTATAACTAACGAGCCTTGGGTAACCCTTGAGGCAAAAGCTAATTTAAAACTAACGAAATAGGAATTATGCAAAACATAATCTATTTAATACCGGCGGCCGGCGTTATCGCTCTTCTTTATACCGCCCTCAAATCATCCTGGGTAAGCAAGCAGGAAGTAGGTACCGAGCGCATGGCTCGTATCGCTCAGAGCATCTCAAGTGGTGCAATGGCTTTCCTGAAAGCAGAATATAAAGTACTGGCTGGATTTGTAGCCGTGGTTGCTGTGATCCTTGCATGGAGTGCTAACCCTGAAACATCCAGCTGGATGGTAGCCATTTCATTTGTTGTTGGTGCTATCTGTTCTGGCCTGGCTGGTTTCATCGGAATGAAAGTCGCCACCAAGGCTAATGTCCGTACCACGCAGGCTGCTCGTACCAGCCTTGGTAAAGGACTTGAAGTAGCTTTTGCCGGAGGATCCGTAATGGGTCTCGGTGTAGTTGGATTGGGTGTACTCGGTCTTTCCCTGCTCTTCATCCTCTTTTCCAATGTATTCGGAATCGAAGGTGCAAGTGCTGTTAACAAAGTACTGGCAGTTGTAACCGGATTTTCTTTTGGTGCTTCTTCGATCGCTCTTTTTGCTCGTGTGGGTGGTGGTATCTATACCAAAGCTGCCGATGTCGGAGCTGACCTGGTAGGTAAAGTGGAAGCCGGGATTCCGGAAGATCACCCGTTGAACCCTGCTACTATTGCTGATAACGTTGGAGATAACGTGGGTGACGTAGCTGGTATGGGTGCTGACCTTTTTGAATCTTATGTAGGATCCATCATCGGTACCATGGTACTGGGTGCTGCTTTTATGACCATCCCTGAGTGGACAGATGCTTTTGACGGTCTTTCTGCGGTGTATCTACCGCTCATACTTGCAGCTACAGGTATCGTTACTTCTATCATCGGTACTTTCTTTGTACGTGTTAAAGAAGGCGGAGACCCACAAAAGGCTCTGAACCTTGGTGAATTCCTTTCAGCAGGTATCATGCTGGTTGCTTCTTATTTCCTGATCACCTGGATGCTTCCTGCAGAATGGACCTTCAATGGAATTAACTATACAAGCACCGGTGTTTTCTGGGCGACCATTTTCGGTCTTGCTGCCGGACTCCTGATCGGTCTTGTCACTGAACATTACACCGGTACCGGAACCAAGCCGGTATGGTCTATTGTAAAGCAGTCCGTAACCGGTTCTGCTACGAATATTATTGCCGGCCTGGGTGTTGGTATGATCTCAACCGCGATCCCTATTCTTATTATTGCCGTTGCGATCATCGGAGCATACAGCTTTGCAGGACTTTACGGTATTGCGATTGCTGCGGTTGGTATGCTTGCCAACACTGGTATTCAGCTTGCAGTTGATGCTTACGGCCCGGTATCTGACAATGCCGGTGGCATTGCAGAGATGGCTGAACTGGAACCTGAAGTTCGCGAGCGTACGGATAAGCTTGATGCAGTAGGTAACACCACTGCTGCTATTGGTAAAGGTTTTGCGATCGGTTCCGCAGCACTTACAGCATTAGCACTTTTCGCTGCTTTTGTAACTGCTTATAATGCTACCCACGAAGTTAATCTTCCAGGTATAGACGTAACTGCCCCTTCTGTTATGGCAGCTCTCTTTGTAGGTGCCATGCTTCCATTCCTCTTCTCTGCTCTTTCTATGCAGGCTGTAGGACGTGCTGCTATGAGCATGATCGAAGAAGTGCGCCGCCAGTTCAGAGATATTCCTGAGCTGACCAAAGCACTTGCTGCGATGAATAACAACGAAGGCAAAAAACTGGCTGACTGGTCTGACTCTGATCGTGCCGACTTTGAAGCTGCCGACGGCAAAGCAGAATATGAGAAGTGTGTTGAGATCTCAACAACTGCTTCTATCCGCGAAATGGTTCTTCCCGGACTGCTTGCTGTGATCGTTCCTGTGCTCTTCGGTTTCGTACCGGGATTCATCAGTGATGATCCTACTCTGGGTGCCCAGATGCTGGGCGGACTTCTTGCAGGTGTTACTTCTGCAGGTGTTCTTATGGCCCTCTTCCAGTCTAATGCCGGTGGAGCATGGGATAATGCTAAAAAGATGATCGAAGAAGGCGTGACCATCGACGGTGTGGAGTACGGAAAAGGTTCCGATCCTCACAAAGCTGGTGTAGTTGGTGATACCGTAGGTGATCCTTTCAAGGATACTTCCGGTCCGTCTCTGAACATCCTGCTGAAGCTTATGTCTGTTGTAGCTCTTGTAATTGCTACCATGATCTAAGCTGAAAAGCCCTTAATTTACAACCCGGCGCATAAAACTTATGTGCCGGGTTTTTTGTTTAAAGCAGTCACACTAACAGAATACTCTATGAGACAGCAGATCTTCAAACTCATCTTCCAGCACGACATGCGCCTGGACCAGCTTGCCAAGCGTAATGCCAACAAAACCAAAGAAGAAGTTGAGGCTACCCTGGCCGACTTCATGAAGCCCGATCCGGTGTATTCTAAATTCTACCTTTCAGGCACCGACCTTCGATCCGAAACATTCGGGCTGGATCAGCTCATTCACTATCCGGATATCATTAAAGCTATTGAAGGCGCATTCCCGGATCATAGACTTTATACCGACGGAGGCCTGCAAGAGGAAGACCTTGAGTCTGTGATCAGAAATTTGGAGCTGGGTGAGGTAGTGATAATGAGCAATAAAGGAGGCCCTGAAACCGATATCCGCGGACTGCATATCGACACTAATTCAAATGTCGGTCACCTGAAAAGTGAACTAAAGGAGGCTCTGGAAGAAGGCTTGATCGTTATTTATAAAGAACAGGCCAAGGATGGATTTGACCTGCATATCTTTTCCAAAAAGAACATCTATACAAAGATGTTCTATCCCCTGCAGGAACTATTACCGGATGCATTCCGCTTCTTCAGTATCAACGGTAAAAAATTCCGATCGGAACGGCATTTTTATTTTGAAACATGGACGCTGGATAAGCCCCCACACGGATTTGAAGAGGTATTTCCGGAGTCTGTTCTTTGAACGTCAAAATACTTTAAAGGACTGAAAGAATCCTTCAGTTTTCCGTCAGATTTTGCTTATCTTTATTTAGATTTTGTTTAGATAGTCCTGTTTTACCATAACTATTACCATGCTGACACCACTAAGCAATACGCGAAAAGGCGAACATATCAGTATTAAGTGTTTAAGCTGTAACTGCACAGACACCTGCCGGCTGCAGGAGTTAGGATGTGTGGAAGGAAGTGAAGCCAAAGTCGTCTCTAATCAGGAGAATGTAATCCTGCAGATCGGAGAAACCCGTATCGCAATTAGCGGAGTCCTCGCAAAAACTATTCTGGTAAGCACTAATTAAGCCTTATGCCAAAGCTGCTTTCGGATAAGAAAAAACCCGGTTCCTGTAAAGTAGTCAACATTCAGGGAGAACAGGCATCCCGTCTGCTTGAGATGGGCATCACACCGGGTATTGAACTCAAAATCATCCGAACCGCTCCGCTTGGATTTCCTATTGAAATAAAGATCCGCGGATACCTGCTTTCACTAAGAGAAAGTGAAGCCCGGTGCATTCTCATTGAAGACTAGGGAGTCAAATTGGCTGAAGAATCTCTAACAATAGCATTGGTTGGTAACCCTAATACCGGTAAATCTACTGTGTTTAACGGACTGACCGGACTCCGTCAGAAGATCGCAAATTATCCCGGAGTAACCGTAGAGCGAAAGGTCGGCTTCACTACCATTGATGAGCAATCCTATAAGGTCATAGACCTTCCGGGCACCTACAGCCTCAATTATAAAAAAATTGATGAGCGTATTACCTATCAGACCCTGATCGGTGAATATGAGCATGAAGAAGCACCTGATGTCGTGATGATCGTTGCCGATTCCAGTAATCTGGATCGCAACCTCTTTCTGGCTACTCAGGTCATGGATCTGGGTCTTCCCTGCATGCTGGTTCTGAATATGCAGGATGTAGCGGATGACAAAGGGATAAATATTGACCCTGCATCGATTGAAGATACACTGGGTATTCCTGTCCTTGCAGTCAGTGCAAAGTATAAAAAGGATATTGAAAAGTTAAAGGAAGCCATCTCTGCCAAGAGATATAGTATTCCTGAAGCGCTGCGATGGACACCAGGGAAGAATCTTCGCATCGCTATCGATGTAGTGATCGACAAATGGATCAAACCTTTCAGCAGTCTCCCGGAAAGAGCTCATATTATCGAAGCACTCCGGCTGATCAGTGACAACCATTTATCCGAAGCATTTTATGAATATGAAAATGAGGACTTCGGACAAAAAGTAGTGGATGAAGCACGCTTTCTTATAGAAAATGAAGGGGGTAATCCCATTGCTGCAGAAGTACTCTTCCGTTATGATTTTATCAATGAATGTACCCGTGATTCGGTCCGGCAGGAAGATGAGGACCGAAAATCTATATCAGACCGTATCGATGAGATCGTAACTCATAAAGTGTTCGGACCCGTCATTTTTTTACTGGTCCTCCTGGTGATGTTCCAGTCTATCTTTACCTGGGCCACTCCTTTCATGGATATGATCGACCTGGTCTTTGTAGAAACCGGTAACTGGTTAGCATCCAATTTACCTTCCGGCGTACTGACCAGTCTTCTGGTTGATGGTGTGGTAGCCGGACTTGGAGGCGTTGTCATCTTTTTGCCTCAGATATTATTCCTGTTCCTTTTTATCTATGTACTGGAAGGGACCGGATATATGGCACGTGCCGCTTTTGTAATGGACGGCTTTATGACCAAAGTTGGCCTGCATGGCCGTTCAGTGGTACCGCTTATGTCTGGCTTCGCCTGTGCGATCCCGGGGATCATGGCCACCCGGAATATTGAGAACTGGCGCGATCGTATCATCACCATTATGGTGCTCCCTTTTATGGCCTGTTCTGCCCGGCTTCCGGTCTATGCATTACTGATAGCCGCTTTTATCCCGGACGACCGTGTATTCTGGTTCATTGATCTTCAGGGAATCACCTTCTTCGGTCTCTATCTGTTTGGTATTGTGATGGCGATCCTGGCCGCGATAGTAATGAATCAGTTCTTCGCTAAAACGGAGAGCTCGCCATTTATCATGGAGCTGCCCAGCTACAAAATGCCAAAGTGGTCCGTGGTATTTCAGAATACTTTTGAAAGAGGAAAAGTATTTGTTACTGAAGCCGGAAAGATCATCATTGCGATCTCTATTGTACTTTGGTTTCTGGCCTCTTATCCTAAAGTGGACATCCCTGATTCGGTGATTACTGACACTACCACCACCGAAAGTTCATTTAATCCACAGGATGATCCGGATGCTTATCAGCTCAAGAACAGCTATGCCGGTAAATTCGGTAACTTCATTGAACCGGCTATTGAACCGCTCGGTTTTGACTGGAAGATCGGTATCGGGCTAATTACCTCATTTGCAGCCCGCGAAGTTATGGTAGGCACTCTGAACACTATCTACAGCATACAGGAAAGCGGGGATGAGGTCGTTACGCTCAAACAAAAACTCATCAACGATAAGAACCTTGAAACAGGACAACCGGTATATTCTACAGCTACTGCTATTTCATTGATGATCTTCTTTGCCCTGGCTATGCAGTGTATGAGCACCATTGCTATAGTGCGCAGAGAGACCAACTCCTGGAAATGGCCGGCTGCTATGTTTTTCTATATGACCACTCTCGCTTATCTTTGTTCTTTAGCCGCTTATCAAATAGGCTCTAATCTCTGATAGATTATCTCATGGACACCCAGCTTATCATAGCTCTTGTTCTCTTAACTGCCAGCCTTGGATTTCTGGGATGGAAGTATCTTAGGCCTGCCCTATCCGGGAAACCGGATAATGATAAGGGTTGTGGGCCGGATTGTGGGTGTGGGTAGCTCGCTCCACTCGCTGACCGAAGACCGGGGATGACATTTGCTATGCTATAGTGCCGGGTTACAAACTCGGCACAGCCTGCTTTTTAATACACATTCTGATATCTGCAATCCTGCCATCGTCTGCCCCACCCCTGCTTACTATATGACTTTATCACTATATGATTTCATGACATAAAAAAAGCGGGATCTTACGACCCCGCTTCTGAACTCCTTGGAAAAATGCCTGACTACTTTCTGACTCCCGGTACGCCGGTTGGCTTATAGTCCTGCCACCAGAAACTGCCCAGTTCTTTTTGATTCGGGAATAGCTCATTCAGTGTAGCTGCCTCGTAGAGATATCCGTTCTTCATGATATGTGAGATATCAGCAGTATTTCGGATATTCTGCAGGGGATCGCTGTTCAGGATCACCATATCAGCCAGCTTTCCTTCTTCAAGGGAACCCAGATCATTATCCAGTCCGATACCGTCTGCTCCCTGAATAGTGGCCACTTTCAGAATGTCATGCTCGGATATTCCCCCTGAGGCCATAGACCACAGTTCCCAGTGGTACCCGAGTCCCTGCAGCTGTCCGTGAGAACCGACTCCTGCCCGTCCGCCGGCTTCCACGAGGTCTTTCACAAAAACACCCAGCTCTTCGAATACATGTTCCTCCTCCATGAACCAACCGGCACCACGACGTCTTGTTCGTTCGTCAAGATTTGAATGGGGCATGAAGCGCTGCAGCACCTCATTGTCGTGCGGTCGTTCATTTGCGTAGAAATAATTCTCTGCCCATGGTCCTCCGTAGGCTACCAAGATAGTTGGTGTATAAACTGTTCTGGAATAGGACACCAGGTCAATAACATCCTGATAAAGCGGGAAGATCGGGAAGGAGTGCTCATGACCCGGATACCCGTCGATCACCTGTGTCAGATTTTCCTTGAAATCGAGGCCACCTTCAGTGGTCGGCATTAACTCCTGCTCGTTCGCAGCCTGTATGATCCACTGCCGTTGCTCACGGTTACCGGCTCCGTACATCTTGATGGTCTTGGTGTCATAATACTTACTGTATCGCATCAGCACATCTCTGGCATGATCCAGATCCTCAATATTCTCACTGCTGAATACTCCAGGACCGGTGGAATACACTCTTGGCCCTAGCAGTTTACCGGCATTGACCAGATCACCATAAGTAAGCACATCGGTGGTAGCCGTTTGCGGATCACGGGTAGTGATCACACCAAAAGCGAGGTTGGTCAGGTATGACCAGAATTCACCTCTGTGCAAATTTACCGGATGCCTGAAGTGTGCGTGGGTGTCCACAAATCCGGGTATGATGGTCTTGCCGTTCATATTCATTACCTGTGCTCCTTCCGGGATACTAACATCGCCACGTGCACCTATGGCAACAATACGGTTATTCTCTATGACCATATCACCATTCTCAATGATCTCATCACCGTTCATGGTGATAAGCTTTGCTCCACGCAGTACGAGTGTACCCTGAGGAATATCACGGTCAGCCATAACGCTGATCTCGATTTCCGTTGGCTTATAGCCTTCTTCTTTTTCCTCATCTTCATCCGCATCATCATCTGATTCTTCTTCCTCTTCATCCTCATCATCTGCATCAGAATCTTCCTCGGCTTCTTTGGCAGCTTTCACACTGTCGTCATATGCTTCTTCAGCTTCAAAGTCGTAGATCACATGGGCATTACCGATCGACCAGTGTGCTTTGTTACCATCCCAGCTCCATGCCGGAAACTGTCCGCCGATATCGGTCAGCTGCTTACTTGGAAAAGCACTTCTTCCTCCCACGCTGATGCTCGCTCCTTCGGCTCCAACTACCGGTACGGTCACCACAAACAGATCATTGCCAACCTGAGCCAGCGCCTGATCTCCTTCGGGTGCCATCTCTATCCAGGAAGCTCTTCCGCCTCCGCTTTCACGAACTGATACAATATTTTTTTCATCGGTTCCGTCCCAGCGAATAGAAGTCAGGCCGTTTCTTCCGGAAAGAAGAATGCGGTCATTCCCTTTCACAAAATGCGGATTACTTCGTCCGTTGGTATAGGTGATAAAATTATTATCACTGCCGTCTGCATCGATCCAGACCAGATCACTGGTACCCTGGAAAGCTGAACGGCGGGTAGCGTTTCTGAAGTCCTGCGGATTTCCTTTGATCACCACAATACGGCTTCCGTCATTAT
Organism: Balneola sp. MJW-20; assembly: GCF_040811775.1. Taxonomy (NCBI): domain Bacteria; kingdom Pseudomonadati; phylum Balneolota; class Balneolia; order Balneolales; family Balneolaceae; genus Gracilimonas; species Gracilimonas aurantiaca. The sequence goes on along the minus strand of NZ_JBFNXW010000004.1, from coordinate 34,034 downwards.
TCCAGACCGGATCCTGAAATACACCTTCTTCCTCATTGATCTGCTGCAAACGGCGTCCGTCTGCTCTTACCTTATATACTTTACCGGTCTCAGGTGTCCAGGTCACAAATGCGATCCAGTCACCATTAGGTGACCATACCGGTTGTGCCTGTGTTTCGTCCAGATCCACCAGCTTGCGCGGTGTTCCGGCCGGCAGCTCCATAGTATAAACTTCATTCAATGCCGTAAATGCTATCATACTGCCGTCAGGTGATGGCATAGCATCTCGGATCTGAGTCACTTTAAACTGCTCGGTATCTTCGATGGGATAATCAAAATCCAGTTCGGGACCCATTTCAATGGTGCCACTTACCCGGAATGGGATCTCCACGGCATCACCGCCATCGACCGGTACTTTCCAGATCTTGCCGCCCCATGAAGTCACCACATATTGATTGTCGGGTGTAAATGACATTCCCGGCAATACGTCACGGGTTGCGCGTGATTCCTGATCATCATGCTGAATAGGATAAGCCAGCCAGCTTTCGTCGCCGGTATTCAGGTCTCTTTTAACCAGTCCGGTCTGATCATCATGACGGGAACCGTATACCAACCATTTTCCGTCTGATGAGAGTGTAGGCCTGAACCCGGAACCGTAGCGGTCGGTCTGCACCGTCACTTCACTGGTTTCGCGGTCATAGGTAGCCACCTGATACTGAGGAAGGGTGGCATTATAATCCCAGGTACCGAACCGTCGGGAAAACCATACATAGCGGTCATCGGAACCAAATGCACCTTCCAGCATTCTCAGGTTGCCCGGTTCTTCCACCAGGGCAGTTCCTGATCCGCCATCAATATGATACATCCAGATCTTATGGTTACCGGGAGTGTTTTTAGAAGCGATCACATACTTACCATCAAGTGCCCATTCAGGCGACTGATATTCGTTATCTTTTCCGCTGGTCAGCTGTTCTTTTTCTTCCGTCTCCAGGTCCATGATCCACACCCCTTCGCCGCCGGAAGCATCCGAAATGAAGGCGATCTTAGTACCGTCTGGACTGTATCGCGGCTGGCTGTCGAACTGCATGCCTTTGGTTAGCTGAGTAGCCTCACCACCTTCCATAGGCATTGTATAGAGATCACCCAGGAAATCAAAAACGATAGTGGACCCGTCCGGACTCACATCCAGGGAGATCCATGATCCCTCAGTGAGGTCAAAGCTGAATTCCCGGCCCGGCTCTAGGGGGAGTTCATTTAATTTTTCTTTTTCAGTAGAATCTGATTCGGCTTCTGCATCCTGAGCCATGGCAGCCGGCGAAAATAGCCCGGCTATCAGTAAAAGGATCAGTAACCTGATAGGTTTTGGAAATATCATAGAGGTCATAAATCATCAATTAACGTTAAGAGAGACTATGAAACTAAACATTTTGAGCATTGAGTCTAATGCTTTTACAAGCTGTAACATTGAAGACCGGGGACCGAAGACCGAAGCCGACCTGACTTTTCTGGCAAGCCGGAAAGATGACTATTAGATGTTTTAGATTTCATCAATTGAATTAATAACCCTGAACAGCAAAACATTCTGATATCTCGAATCTCCAATCGTTAATCTGCAATCGACGCAGGTGCATCACCATTTTTAATCTTTAATTTTTAATTCTCCATTCAGATCCTCACAAAAGTTCGAAAACGATGTCATAGCTTCGTACCTTCTTGCTCAAAGAATCTCATATGAATTATTCCGATAAATTATTAAAAGCAGTCAGGGAAGCCGGCTCCGTTCTCTGTGTGGGACTGGATCCTAACCTGGATCGTATTCCGCAGCCCGTAAAGGATCGGTTTGAGGATCCTGCTGAGCAGGTTACTTTTTTCTGCAAGATGGTGGTCGATTATACCGCTGAGCACTGTGCAGCTTTCAAACCGAATCTGGCATTTTTTGAGGCGCTGGGACCTAAAGGTCTGCAAGTCTTCGAAGAGGTGATCAACCATATTCCGAAAGATAAGATCGTGATCGCCGATGCCAAGCGGGGTGATATCAGTTCTACCGCCGAACATTACTATAAAGCTTACTTTGAAACTTTTAATGTGGATGCTCTTACGCTGAATCCCCTGATGGGATTCGAGACCCTGGATGCTTTTAAGGATCATCCTGAAAAAGCCCTGTATGTACTGGCGCTGACCTCCAATCCCGGTGCAGCTGATTTCCTGAAGAAATCTTTTGAGGGCTACGACATGATGGGCCAGTATATTGCCGCCGGACTGGCTGAGTGGTCATCTGAAGAGCAAACCCATCTGGGAATGGTGATCGGTGCTACTCAGACAGATATTGCTGAATCTGTGCTGAAGCATCACAAAAATGGAGCACTGCTAATTCCCGGCATCGGAGCTCAGGGCGGATCAGTAGATGACACCCGCAAGGCATTGACTAACCATGAGGGCATCGCCCTTATCAATTCCAGCCGTGGAATTATTTATGCCGGCGGGGATCACGAAAACTGGGCTGACCTGGTTGCCGGTAAAGCAAGAGAGACCCAAAAACTATTAAGCAGTATTACCGAATTATATGTCTGATCTGCCCGAGATAATTATCTACACCGACGGCGCATGCAGCGGAAATCCCGGTCCCGGTGGCTGGGGAGCTATCCTGCAGTGGAACGGGACCGAAAAAGAATTGTCCGGCGGCGATGCCCATACCACCAATAACCGGATGGAGATGCAGGCCGTGATCGAGGCGCTTAATGCATTGAAGAAACCCTGCCGGGCCATCATCCACAGCGACAGCGCGCTGATCATCAACGCCTTCAAGCAAAACTGGATCACCAACTGGCAGAAAAGAGGATGGCGCAAGGCCGACAAGAAACCCGTTGAGAACAAAGAACTCTGGCAGGCCATGCTTAAAGCCATGGAACGGCATCAGGTGGAATGGGTTAAGGTGAAAGGGCATTCGGGCATAGAGCTGAATGAAAGAGTGGATCAATTAGCGGTGGCGGAATCGAAGAAATTTTAAGGCAGAAGGCAGAAGGCAGAAGGCAGAAGATCGTGAAATGTGAGATGTTAAAAGTGAAATGACAGATTAGATGCCTCGATTTGGTTCCTTACCCTGCTGAATCCTGAATTCTACATTCTGTATTCTGTATTCTACATTCCCCATCGAAGCCCATTAACTAAGATCCTTACCCTCCAATCACACCGAAGCAAAAGGCCTCATCTCCAGATCCGCGTATCTTCCTCTTTGGGCCATAAATTTTGCGGTAATAGCGATCATAGCCGCATTATCGGTGCAGTAGCTGATGTGCGGGGCATACCAGTTCAGACCTTTTCGATTGGCCATTTCTTCGGTCTTTGCCCGAAGCATGGAATTGGCCGAGACACCACCTGACAGTACCACTGTTTTGACACCGGTCTGATCCACTGCTCTTTCCAGTTTTTTGATCAGCACTTCGGAAATAGCTTTACTCACGCTGGCACAGATATCAGCCTTGTGCTCTTCCAGAAAATCATTGGTTTGATCCTGTGTGTAGTAGAGCACGCTGGTCTTGAGTCCTGAGAAGGAGAAGTCCAGCCCCTCATGCAACAGGGCCTGCGGAAAATCATGGAAATCCGGGTCGCCTTGCTTAGAAAGCTTGTCGATCTCCGGTCCCGCCGGATAAGGCAGTCCCAGGACCTTTCCGATCTTATCAAATGCCTCTCCGGCTGCGTCATCGCGTGTTTTCCCAAGGATCTCGTGGTCGAAAGGCTCGCGGACCAACTCCAGCTGCGTATGTCCGCCGGACACCGTTAAGGATATGAGCGGAAATTCCGGCTGGTGCTCAATAAAGTTTGCATAGATGTGTGCATCCATATGGTTGACGCCGATGATGGGCAGGTCATTGGCCAGGGCCAGTCCCTTGGTAAAACAAACGCCCACCAAAAGAGAACCCATGAGTCCCGGTCCCTGGGTCACCGCCACGGCGTCGAGATCCGACAAGGATATCCCCGCTTCTTCAAGAGCCTGTTCCACGGTCTGCGAGATCGTTTGCTGATGCGCCCTTGAAGCCAGCTCCGGCACCACGCCCCCGAATTTGATATGCACCGATTGCGAAGCGATCACATTAGACAGAATGCGGTCGCCCGATAGCACGGACGCGGAAGTATCGTCGCAGGAGGATTCGATGGCTAGGATGTTCATGTACTTAAGATAAGAACCCGAACGGGAGAATTATAAATTATAGATTATAAATAATGAATAGTTTTATTCAGGGTGCTTAATGCTAAGTCCATTCTTATAAAGTGGTAGTTTAACTTTATGATACATCACTTCATTTCATTTCCAATATCTGCTGTAAGATATCAGCTCTCCCTTTTCACATTTGACGTTTCACTCTAAATAAAAAACCCCGTACCTCAAAAAGAAGTACGGGGCTTTGAATATTTCTAAGTGACTAGGAAGACTTATTTATCATCTTCGTCGTCTACTACTTCGTAATCGGCATCAACAGCTTCTTCGCCTTCACTCTCTTCAGAGGCAGCGGACGCATCAGCCTGTGGCTCACCCTGAGGTGCTCCCTGAGCTTCGTCCTGTGTTGCCTGATAGATCTCTTGTGATGCGGCAGCCCATGCCTTATTAACGGCTTCGATCGCAGTGTCGATTCCTTCCATGTTTTCCTCTTTATGGGCTTTTTCAAGCTCATCGAGGGCATCCTGGATGGCAGTCTTGTTGCCTTCAGAGATCTTATCACTATGTTCGTCAAGCTGCTTTCTGGTTGAGAAGATCAGGGTATCTGCCTGATTCAGCTTCTCAATTCGCTCACGAAGCTGCTTATCTTCATCTTCGTGCTCTTTAGCTGCATTCTTCATTTTTTCGATCTCCTCATCGGATAATCCTGAAGAAGATTCAATTCGAATACTTTGCTCTTTGCCGGTTCCTTTGTCTTTCGCTGTAATGTTCAGTACACCGTTAGCATCGATGTCAAAGGTCACTTCAACCTGTGGCACTCCTCTTGGTGCCGGCGGAATTCCGTCTAAGTGGAATCTGCCGAGAGTACGGTTATCACCTGCTTTAGCTCGTTCACCCTGCAGTACATGGATCTCTACGCTGGACTGATTATCTGCAGCGGTAGAGAATACCTGTGACTTACTGGTTGGGATCGTGGTATTGGACTCAATCAGCGGAGTCATTACTCCACCCAATGTTTCAATACCTAATGTCAGCGGTGTTACATCGAGCAGTACTACATCTTCTACATCACCGGAAAGAACACCACCCTGAATGGCTGCACCAACAGCTACCACTTCATCAGGATTAACGCCTTTGCTCGGATCTTTGCCAAAGAATTCTTTTACAGCCTGCTGTATCTTTGGAATACGGGTGGAACCACCAACCAGAATCACCTGATCGATATCATTTTTCGTCAGACCGGCATCCTTAAGTGCTTTTTCGCATGGTGTGATGGATCTCTTGACCAGATCATCTACCAGTTGTTCAAATTTCGCACGGCTCAGATCCACATTCAGGTGTTTTGGACCTGAATCGGTAGCTGTTACGAATGGCAGATTCACGTTGGTCTTCTGGGAACTTGAAAGCTCGATCTTGGCTTTTTCGGCAGCATCTTTCAGTCGCTGCATGGCCATCGGATCTTTTCTCAGGTCTATTCCTTCGTCTTTCTTGAACTCATCGGCCAGATAGTTGATGATACGAGAGTCAAAGTCGTCACCACCAAGATGGGTATCACCGTTGGTAGACTTCACTTCAAATACACCGTCGCCTAGTTCGAGGACTGATACATCAAAAGTACCACCACCAAGGTCATATACCGCGATGGTCTGATCTTCATCTTTTTTATCGAGTCCATAAGCCAGCGATGCGGCCGTAGGTTCGTTTATAATTCTTTTCACTTCCAGACCGGCGATCTTACCGGCTTCCTGGGTTGCTTTACGCTGAGCATCATTAAAGTAAGCCGGTACGGTAATAACCGCTTCCGTTACTTTTTCACCCAGATATTCTTCAGCGGTTTGCTTCATTTTCTGAAGCACCATAGCTGAGATCTCCTGCGGAGCATACATGCGGTCCTCGATCTTCACACGTGCAGTACCGTCATCTGCTTTTGAGATCTCATAGGCCACCTGCTCGGTCTCGCCTTTCACTTCATTAAACATACGTCCCATGAATCGCTTCACGGAAGCTACGGTCTTATCAGGATTGGTGATGGCCTGTCTTTTTGCAGGTGCGCCCACCAGTCGTTCACCGTCTTTGGTAAATGCCACAACAGATGGAGTTGTTCTGCCACCCTCACTGTTCTGGATCACAACCGGCTCACCGCCTTCCATTACGGCAACGCATGAGTTCGTTGTTCCTAAGTCAATTCCAATAATCTTTCCCATTGGTCTGCTACTTTTATTTATTCGTTTGTTTTTTTTTAGATCCTTGATCGGGTATTTATTTCACCGGAATGGATTGTGAATCCTTAAGTGCATCCGATTTTGGCATGGCTACTGTTAATACCCCATTTCTGAAATTAGCCTGTATCTCAGCTGCATTTACATTCTGAGGAACAGCGAAAGCACGCGCAAATGCACCTCTCTTTCTTTCCTGACGCTTGAATTCTTCTCCTTCGCCCGCTGTCACTTCACGCTCTCCTTTTATGGTGAGAACCTGATTTTTCAGTGAAATACCAATTTCTTTCTTTGAAAGTCCGGGCAGATCCAGCATGATCTTATATTCATCTTCACTTTCCAGGATGTCACAATCCGGAGCAAAGTCTTTGTCTTCATTGGCCAGCGGAACCACCTTCTCTACGAACTGCTGAATATCCTTTCCCAGCTTGCTGAGATGTTTCTCCACTTCAATACCAAATTCTGTGAAATCACCCATAACTTTCCAATTCGTTTAAGTTCACAGGTTACTATGCAATAGCAGTGCCAAGAAGCGTGATGAACTTGCAATCTGACGTAATGACGGACGGAATGTCAGGACCGGATAGTTTTTTGCCGAAGGAATGCCTATGGCAGAGTGATTAATTTTGAGTGGAGTGCCTGGTGCCGTGAATATTGAATTCAGAATATAGTATAGAAAATCTCTCTCGCTTCTAAAGCTGCCTCAATGTTATATCACACATCAAAACGTCATCTTACATTTGACGTTTCACATTCGACATGCAGAATGCATCCTCAAGAAAACCCCGTCTTACTATTTCACTATATGACTATGTGTTCCACTCTCACATTTCATTTTCACTTTTCACGAAACCAAAATGTGGATAGGGAAAGAGGCACCGATCCAGTTCCTTTCAGCTTCCAGCAACAGAAAGACTGGCCAGATCCTCAAAAAACCCCGGATAAGAAACTGCGGCTTTTTCGTAGTCCATTACGTGAGATTCCTTATTCGCTTTGAGCGCAAGAATGGCGGATGCCATGATAATGCGGTGATCGCTGAAGCCTTTGAATAGTCCGCTACGGTATTTATGATCAGGACTTCCTTTGATGATGATGCCTTCTTCATATTCCTGATAAGTTGCACTGGCAGAATCGAGCATTTCCCCAATCGCCATTAAGCGGTCGGTCTCTTTATGGCGCAATTCGCCGGCACCCATGATGATCGATTCACCTTTCGCAAAAAGCATGGCTACACTCAGGATCGGCAGCTCATCTATGCAGTTCGGAATGATATCCTGCTCGATCCGGGTCCCGGTCAGTGAAGCCGACCGGATAACCAGGTCGCCTACCGGCTCGGATCCTTCGGTACGCTGATTACCGATCTCAATATTGGCTCCCATTCTGCGCAGGATGTTCAAAAGTGCAGTACGGCTTGGATTCAATCCTACATTCCGAATAAGGATCTCAGATCCGGGTATTACAGATCCGGCTACGATCCAGAAAGAGGCTGCCGAAAAATCTCCGGGCACGGTATAATTCTGAGCCGGAATCTCATCATCCAGTGAGGAATAAATATAAGTCTCACCCTCGATCTTCTGCTGCTTCAGTCCCAGTATGCGTTCGGTATGATCACGGCTGGGCACTGTTTCTACCACCCTGGTCGGTTCCTTTCCGAATAATCCGGCTAATAAAATACAGGATTTAAGCTGTGCACTGGGTATAGGTAATGTGTAATCAATAGCTCTCAGTGGCTCATTCCTGCTAACCATTAGCGGGGCAAATTCACTGTTTCTTGCCAGAATATGTGCCCCCATACTTTCCAATGGCTCTATTATCCTTTTCATGGTGCGGTTACTGAGCGATTCATCACCGCAAAGTTTTGCCTGCACACCCGAGCCGGCCAGCACACCTGATAGCAATCTCATGGCAGTACCGGAATTACCGCAATCCAGATCCTCATAGGGCCGCTGAATTCCATTCCGGCCTGTACCGGTAATCTGTAATTTGTCACCCCACCGGTCAACTTTTGCACCCAGCTGTTCAATACATGACAATGTACTTTGAGGATCTTCCGCCTCCGAATAATTTTTGATCACAGAGGATCCTTCATGAAGCAGGCTGAAAATCGCTGCCCTTTGTGATATGGATTTATCGGATGGGGGTGTTATGCTTCCTCTCAGAGACTGAGCAGGACTAATCTTTTTGATCATCAGTTGGCAGTATCAAGTAATTCCTGTGCTCGTTGGGCAGCATTAGTACCGGGATAGCGTTCAACGATCTGTTGTAATACTGATACAGCATCACCCCGGTTTCCAAGCCTGATATGACATTCGGCGGTATTATACATCGCACGTGATACCCAGTCGTCGAAAGCTTCAAACAATACATTTACTTTCGAGTAGGCTTGAATAGCTGATTCAAAGTTCCCTTCCATCTGCTCTATGCGTCCCAGGTAATACTGAGCTTCGGCTCCGATCTCTGTCGTATTCTTATCCGCAACCGGAACCAGATAAGCCATTGCTCTGTCATAATTTTCTTCTCTTACGGCTACTTTACCCAATCCGACCTGAGCAGCTTCATTATCATCATTTACCTGCAGAGCAGATTCATATTCCTCTCTGGCTTTATCCATCTCGTTACTCGCAAGACTCGCATTAGCCATACCTATATAAGCTTCCTGCCTGAATCTTGGTGCTTTCTGCAATAATTGTGCATAATAAGCGTGAGAGCTCTGGTAATCTCCTTTACTATAATACAACTCTCCCAGCCTGGTAAGCGCCGGAGCTACTTCTTCCGCTCCTTCAAATTCGTTAATGATCGACTCATAAGATTCGATCGCCTGATCAGTCTGTCCGAGCTGCTGATGGGCGTCCCCCATGATAGAATAGGCTCTGGGGATAAGTTCTTCTGAATTTGTAACCCGCAGATACTGTCTGAATTCACGGACAGTTCCCTCGTAATCCCCGGTCTGATATACGGTCTCAGCCTGACGGAAACGCAGGCGATCTGCAGTGGAGCTCTGTGGATTATCTCCCAGAAAATCTTCCAGGATAACGGAACTGCTGTCAGAACGGCCGGATGAAAGCTGAGCATACTGAATACCATTAATGGCTTCAATGATATATGGGCTTCGGGGATACTCCTCCAACACCTTTTTATATGCAGCAATAGCACGGTCGTATTCTCCGGCATTATAAAAAGCATCTCCGATATTATACTGTGACCGCGCCGCCCAGTTCGTTCCAGGATACTTGCTGATCACCGTCTGAAATTCTTCCACAGCCTGAGAATAGTTATTCGTATTCAGATAGATATAAGCCACATTATACTGAGCCTGCTCTCTCAGCTGACTGAAAGGATAGATCCTCAGCATCTTCCGGAAATTTGATACAGCATCAAAGGTACGGCCGGCCCGGTAATAGGAATTAGCTACCTGAAACATAGCGTAGTCACCACCCGGCTCTGCTCCGATCGCTTTATTATAGTACTCGATCGAGTTGCGGTAATCACCGATCGCATAGTAGGCATCCCCGATCCGGAGACGGGTATCAATATCGTATGGAAAAAGAGCCACGGGCGGTGGATTATAGTTAGCCAGAAACTCTTCCATTGGTGCAATTGCATTCTCATAATTCCCCATCTTGAAGTAGCTCCACCCCAGGGAATATCTGGCCGCACCGATGAGCTCGGAGTCCTTATAATTCTGTGTAAAGATCCTGAATCGTTGAGCTGCACGGCTGAACTGATTCATTTTGTAGTAGCTATCCGCACTCCAGAATAATGCTTCTCCTCCCAGTTCGGTATCCGGTGCTTCGGTATATACCTGTTCAAATACCGGTTGTGCCTGTGAATATGCCTGATTTCTGAATAATATCCAGGCTTTCTGGAACTGGGCCTGTCTACGTAACGCCGGATCAAGATCCGTTACCTTTTCTGCTTCGTCAAAAGCAAAAGTGGCTCTTGTATATTCACCATTCGCAAAGTACGCTTCACCCAGCATGGTATAGATCTTACCGGGATCATTAAGCTCTTCCTGATTCCTGACCAGTGTGAGTAAGGTCTCAATAGATTCCCCGTATAAACCTGCTTCAAATGCAGAGATGGACCATTCATAATAGGCTTCTTCCACCCACAGTCCTGAATCGAAGCGGTCACCGAAGTCACGGAAGGTTTCAATCGACCGTGCATACTGAGAACCCAGTTTTTCATTTACCGCTTTATAATACAGTGCTTTCCGAGCGATCAGATCCTGGCCCACTGCTGCTTTTCCGAATGACTCGGCGGACCAGTGGTAGATCTCCTGGCGGTGATACAGCCATCCAAGTCCATAATGAGCCAGTCTTTCCTCCGGAGTTCCTTTAGTCAGGTTGGCGTACTGTAGATAGGCTCTGGATGCGTCTTCATAGTTATCCATGTAATTATGAGATTCCGCGATCAGGAATACTGCTTTCTTTCTGGATTCTTCATCCAGATAGGGGATCGCATTCTCCAGGGCTTCCACAGCTTCTGTATACCTGCCTTGCAGATAATAGGATTCTCCGAGAGCGGTTCCTACTCGGCGGGTGATCGGGTCATTGGGATATCGTTCTTCCAGTAGCTCGAAGCCGGCAGATGCCTCATCATACATGCCTTCTTCCAGAAACAGTCGTCCTCTGGCATATAATGCACGAGGAGCCCATTCTGATCTGGGATTATCATCAGCCAGTTCAAGGAAGTATCTTCGGGAAGCATTGTAATCCCTGTTCTCTGCAGCTGCTTCAGCGACCCAGTATTTGGTCTGAGGAGCATCAAAATATCCTGCCCATGACTTCAGTGCTTCCTGATAATATGCAATGGCTTCATCATATTTGGCTTTATCGGTCAGACGGTGACCTAAGTCCTGCAGCAAAACTACTGAAAATTCAGAGCCGGGATATTGTCGGATGAAATCTCTGTAGTAGGATTCCATATGCAGAGAGTCGCCTGATGCTTTGGATCTCGCCAGATAGAATGCAGAATTAATCCTGAGCTGATGTTCAGGGTTTTCGCTCACAAAACGTTCAAATTCACTGCCTGCTTCTGTAAAAAAACCTTCTTCGAATAGCCTGATCCCGTTTTCATAGGCTTCTGAGGGGGATCGTTGAATATCCTGTGCACCGGACAGAGATGGAATTAAAAGTAATGCAGCAGTAAGTAGCAGATGACAGCGATGGACGAAGTTCATGTAACTCGTCTGTTTTTTATTTAATGGGTTATGAACTTATATGTCAAGATAGCGAATAAGTTCGTCAGCTCTGTCAGAAAAATCCATATCAAATGATTCACTGCTTTCTTCTGAGATGACGGTGTATCCGAATCTTCGCAATCCCGAGCTTAATACGGAGGAGTCTTCCAGGTTCACTTTAAAGGAAACCCGGTAAAACGGATTATCGCTTTGAGGTTGCTGAATAGCCAGTCCGAGGATGCCTGCTCCCTCATTCTCAATGATGCGAACCAGATCGGTCAGACTGAAATCCTGCTGATCCACTTCTACGGTCAGAACAGAACCGGGAACCGTCAGGTTGAACAAGTCACCGAGAGCTCTGATAATTTCTCTTTTTTCCACGATCCCCACATATTTGTGGGATTCATCCACCACTGGGAGAGCATAAAGGTTATGCGCCAGCATGATCCTTACTGCCTCAAAAACATGCTGACGTTGAGGCACATAGATCTCAGGTTTAAGTCCGATCTTATCCAGGGTTGTTTCCTGATCGGCTGTTTCAATAGCCTGATCCAGGCCTACCATACCAACCAGCTTATTATCCTCATCAATTACACAATACTGTGAGGTGTGCATCAGGTCCATCTTTGTAAGAGCCAGTGCCACTGTATCCGTCTGTTTCAGCGGAGGTATATCGTTATTTAATATCTCGTTTACCAGCATAGTCGTTAAACAACTTCTCCATTGGTACCTATAGTATCCAATAAATGATTTAATTGCTTAAAATCTTTATGAGCCATATTAAAGGTCAGCTCTACATCTGTTCCGTCATATACCTCGTTTTCAACCGAAGCATTTTCATGGATGAAGGCAACCGCCTTATATTTTGACACCGGAATGTGCATCGTATGCCTTTGATACTCCAGCTCGATCATCTCTTCGATCTTTTCTTCCAGCTCTTTAAGTCCGATTCCCCGCTCTGCAGATACAAACACCGCATCCGGATAGGTACGTTTTAATTCCAGGATCTGCTCAGGCTTCATCAGATCTACCTTATTCATCACAAGCAGCGTTCTCTTATTGGTGGCATCGAGCTCCTCAAGAGTCTCGTTGACCACTTCTATATATTCATTTGCCATGACCGATGAACCATCAACCACATGCAGCAGAATATCAGCCTCCCTTACTTCATCCAGGGTCGATTTAAAACTTTCCACCAGATTATGCGGCAGCTTGCGTATAAATCCCACGGTATCGGAAAGCAGTACCGAATGATTTTCCAGTTCCAGACGACGAACCGTTGAATCAAGAGTCGCAAAAAGCCTGTTCTCTGCCAGTACATCCGTCTGGGTAAAGGCATTCATAAGGGTCGATTTACCCGCATTGGTATATCCAACCAGGGAAACGCGGTTCATTCCTTCGCGATGTTTTCGCTGAGTAGTCCGCTGTTTATCCAGTTTTTCGAGTTTCTCTTTAAGGGTGGCTATACGGCGTCCGATCAGCCTTCGGTCAGTCTCGATCTGCGTTTCACCGGGTCCTTTGGTACCGATCCCCCCTTTCTGACGGGATAAGTGAGTCCAGTAGCGGGTCAGCCTTGGCAGTAAATACTGAAGCTGTGCCAGCTCCACCTGAGTCTTGGCAGCTGCAGTCTTGGCACGGGATGCAAAAATGTCCAGTATGAGTGCGGACCGGTCCAGCACCTTTGCGTCGGTTCCGTTCTCAATATTCCGGATCTGTGTAGGACTGAGATCATCATCAAAAATAACCGTATCAATATTCTTTTCAGCCATAATACGCTTAAGTTCACCCAGCTTTCCTTTACCTACATAGGTAGATACATCCGGATTGGTTCTGTTCTGTAATACTTTCTCAACAGTAATTCCACCCGCTGTATCGGCAAGCATGGCAAGCTCGTCCAGGTATTCTTCAGCCTGTCCGCGGGTAATATCAGGGCCATAAATACCGACTAACAGAACCCTCTCTTTAGCGATATCTGAATTTTTAACGTCGTCTAGCAAATGAGTATAAGCCTAAATTATTCTTCCTGCAGTCTCTTAAGATCAATATCAGGAAGTGATTGTCCTTCAAAACGTTTTTCCAGCTTATAAGATACAATTTTTTTGAATGCTTTGTGTCTGGAGGCAGGGATAAGGATCTTAAGCTGATTGTACGATCCGTTATCAAGATTATAGCTGAATGTATATTGGTGACCTGATCCATCCCGGGTCTCCACATAATCCATTACCTGATACCAGGGAATGGTTTGAGAAGGATCGTTTATATTTTTAACAATACCGTAATCCGTGATGTAATGCTTTGAAGCCAGGTAACTGGAGATGAACCACATACATCCGATCCAGAAATAGGCCCCGAATAAAATGAGTCGCTCGGAACCGTTGACCCTGAATGAGATGACAAAGAGAATGGTGATCAGCAAGAGGAATACCGTTGAAAATAATGGATACCCTCCCATTTTTCCGTTCCTCCAGCTAATGCGCACATTTCTCAGCCTCCATTTGTTTTGAATGGAGTAAACAGCAAGAAATGTAGAAGCTATAGTAAATAGCAGTACCACTCCCCGGAAGAAAAAGGTTAAAAAAGTATCCATTTACAGTGATTAGTTTTCAGCCTTATAAAACGAAGAAATCAATGATTCCGCAACCAGAAAGAACATCCCTGCCATCAGAAACCACTGCCAGATCTCCCGGCCAAAGCCGGTAGACTGAATGGTTGTGAGCAATTCCTGATCACTGAGTCCTCCTGCATCAACATAACTGAAGTCAAATTCATTTAATTGTTCATCGATCTCCTCTTCGCCGAATTCCGAAAAATCCGATTCTGCCCGATCCAGGTTCATCGCAATAGTAGTTGATCTTAGTCCGTCACGCACCTCCACAAATCCGGTTTTCCACTCTTTACCATCGTAATTAACCTGTAACCCGTTTCCTGAAACACTTACCCCCGGCTTTATAATTTGGCCGTCCACCTGAAGCTCTACATCATCCATAACATAGTTTCCGGTAGTCTGGAATGGATTTCCAAGAATATGTCCGATCAGCCCGCCTTCTTCCGAGGCAGCTGCATAAAGGGTCAGACGATAGTAAAGAGGTGCATACAGTTCCTGAATAGGAAAATTGGACCATCCCGGGTCGTTTCCTATAGCGGAGATCAGCAGAGTACCTCTCCCGAATTTCTTTTCATGTATCAGTGCATCACCGTTGTTGAGTCGCAGAAGATCAAAAGCATTTGTGCTGCCCCGGGTATCCAGACGGAAATAATAGTAAACCGAAGGCCTGGAAAATTTCAGTTCCTCACCCTCAGCCCGATCAAAGAGTCCGGTAAAGGCGGGATGCTCCTCAAGTAGTTCATCCGCAGCAGCTACACTTTGAAATGATGCATAATCTCCGGAGATCCCAACCCATCTCCCCGCATTGAAGCCGGACAGGAAATCGTTATAATTTTGTATGGATCCGTTTTCTGAGGGAAAGAACAATAATCCTTTTCCGCTCTGAACTTCAGCCTGAAGCTCGGAAAAAAGGAATTCCGGTATCTGCTCAACTCCATCCATTATAAATGCGTCGTACTCCGAAAGCTCTGCACCCGTCACTCCTCCGGGATCGATCTCATCGTATTCGAACTGAGCATCATTCTCACTTGCAACATCCAGCATCAGCCGGGTATAAGAAATGTTTTCTGATTGTATCGGTACATCCGGCCTGATCCAGAGAATTCTTCTCCGGTCCGGGATCTCCAGGCTGAATAGGTAATCATTATCATCAATAAACTCGTCTCCTTCGATCCAGATCCTTCCCGAAGAACTTCCTTCGGCAGACGGACTCACTTCAAAATCAAACACCTGATTCTCTCCGGGCTGCAGCGAAACTGAATACTGGCCCAGTGGCTGCCCCTCATATTCAAGGGATACAAACTGGTTAATTGCCGGCACAGAACCCTGGTTTTCTACTTTTACATTGACCTGTACCGGCAGCCCTAGCCCTATCATCTGGGAGGGAATACTAACCTCGGCTATGACCGTATTCTGCACCTCCACCTCCCCTACATCAATGATTGTAAATCGGGAATCCACCTCTTCCAGCTTTGTAAGTTTTTGTATCTGTGAACGTTGTGCGTCGGTAATGATAAAGATCTTTTTTTGCTGAAAGGGACTCTCATCCATAAAACGGATCATCTCCTGTAACCTTTCTCCCATGTAATTCCCGGAAGGCTGTGCTTCAATATCCTTTAGTGTATTACTCATGTTGACATGATTCAGGATGGCCGGATAGATAGCTTCACCATTGGTAACCTGAAGTATAAAACGATCATTTTCGCGGGAAGCTTCAGAGATGTTCTCAGCCACCTCTTTTGCGTAATCAATGAGAGGACCGTTAGATCCCACTCTGCTCATACTTATACTGTTATCGATCAGGATAGCATTCACCGAAGGAGCCTGTGCATCTCCTCCGAAAGATAGTCCGGGAGGCAAAAAAGGGCGTGCAAGCACAACGGCCAGGCAGGCTACCGCAAGCATCCGCATGATCAGTAATAAGAGTCTTTTTATCTTAATTTTCCGGATCGTGGATTTCTTGAGTTCCTGGAAAAATGTGAGCGTAGAGAATTCGATCTTCTTCGGTCGCCGAAGATTCAGCAGGTGTATCATCAGCGGTATTCCCGCTGCTGCAAGTGCCAGTAAAAAAATCGGGTTTAAAAAACTCATTTACGACTCAAAAATGTTACCTTTGCAGTCATTACGGAACTTTATAGGTTACCGTGAATAAGCAATTACAAGAGGTTAACTGTATTATTAGCGACAAAATTTAAATGCATCACTTAAAATCTGCATTCTTTTCCTGTCTGATCTTAATGACTGTCATCTCAGGGTGCTCTCCATCAGCGGACAACTGGACCGAGCTTATTCCTGACGATGTTACCATGGTCATCGTTCCAAACGCCAATGTACAAAGCAACAGTTTACTCAACAAAGAATATGTATCGATTCTGGATGATATTACGCCAAGTGCTATTCAGCAGGTCACTGCGATCACTGATTCCATTCCAGCAGCACTTGAACTGAACAGTATCTCACTGTTTCCGGTAACCTCCACTACTTCTGATCTTTTATGGGTATACCGGACTTCCGGCACTGCTATTTCAGACTGGTCCAGACTCTTTCTCCAACCCTTTACTCAGACCAATTATTCTTATAAGGGGAATACGATCTACAAGTTATTCCTGAATAACAGTATAACCTTTGCCACACAGGTTGGTGACTGGCTGGTACTTTCAGAATCCAGTTTCGCTATAGAACAATCACTAAGAACAGTAGTGGAAGAATATCCTGCTGTAAAGCTCACCGAAGAACCTCTTCCCGGTACCATCATTGTGAATACTCCTGAAGTAGACCGCTGGGTCGAGCAACTTGCGGAAGTTATTTACCGGCCATCCGTAATGAATTCATTAAACGGCACTTTTCCTTCTTTTTTCCGCAGCACTCTTCCTTCTGACACCCTGGGCAGAATTCAGCTGGATGGAAGTATTCCGGTAAACCCTGACAGCAGTTCCGAACTGGTTAAAGCCTTTTCCACCTCAAATGCCGAAATCGAACTGGATCGGTATATTGCGGGAAACGCAGCTGCTTTCGCGATTCTAAGACAAAAACCCTATCTCGCTCCTCCGGGTGAAGTAGTCAACCCCAGCAGTCTGGACAGCATGTTACTCAATGACAATGAGTTTTACCGGGAGCTGGCCGGTTCACTAGGAGAAAAATTTGCGATCGAAGCTTTCCCTGAGTCCGGGGTACTTTCAACCGGGGAGTATCTTTATATGAGAAAGATCTCTGATATGGGCAAATTCAGGAGCCTTATCAACCGACTGACCCGTGACGGAGCTATCACCATTGAAGGGTCCAGTTACCAGGTCAGCAGTTCGGTATTAGGGCGAATGATAGGATCTGACCTTTGTGATTTCAGAGACTTTTATCTGGACGTATCCAATAACGTAGTGGTCATTGCAAAGCGAAGAGGAGTCGCGGAAAGTGTAACAGCAGATCGTAATGGCCGAAGAATCATTTACTATGACGAAACCTATGCTTCGGTAAGAGAGCAGCTGCCGGACGAGGTAAGCGGCTTCGTATGGGTACAATCGGCAAACTTTCTGCAATTCCTTCGGCCGTATCTTAAGACGAATAGTGTGGCAGGAGGATTACTGAATCGTTTTAATATTCTCTCTATCACGATGCAGGCAGAAGATGACAGGGTTCAGACCCGGATCCGTTCTTTCAAAAAAGAGGGCTCCAGTCTGCCCTATGAAGAACTCTGGGTGCTTCCATTAAGCAATGCTGAAATAACCGGAACACCGGTATTAAGCAACCTGGTCGGAAGCTCTTCTGAAGAGATCATTTTTGCAACTGATGAAGGGCGTGTCATTGCCCTGGCATCCGATGGGACAATTGCACTGCAGACTCGAACCGGGAATGATGTCCCACTGGGCAGCCCGGTGATCTATGACTGGTACGGAAACGGCCAGCCAGTGATCATGATCGCAGCAGGTAATAAGATCTATGCCTGGAACAACAATGGAACCTTACTTCCGAATTTCCCGATCACTATGCCTTCGGCAATAACTGCGCCAGTGGTAGTTACGGATGTACTGCGTAACGGGGTTCCGGAGATCCTGGTAGCTACCGAAGACCGTACTCTCAACCTCCTGAATGCAAGGGGTGAAAATGTATCCGGCTGGCCTCAGACCGTGAATGCTTTTATAACGGAGAAACCGGCTTTCGCCATGGTAGATGGCACATGGTCGGTATGGGCCACGTCACAGAATACTATGCACAGCTGGCTGAGAAACGGTGCCGTTCGTCCCGGATATCCTAAATTTATAAACGCACGTTTTACCGGTTCTCCACTGGCTATGAGCAATCAGGTTCTTGGAACAGCCGCCGACGGATATCTTTATTCTATAGGAACGGTTCACATGTTATCTGACTCCCTTTCCATGCAGATGAATGATGATTCGGTTTCTGTAAGAGCCCTTTACATATCTAATAATGAGCTGATGGGCGCCGGACTTCAGGAAAGTGTATTACTCAAGGACAGCACTCAGTTCTACCGGGAAGATCTTATCAGTACTCAGAGCCTCAACGGCTCAGTCTTTCTCTATAATGAAAGAGGAGAACTCCGTTTTACTCAAAGCCTGGGACAACCTGCTTCAGGAACCTTTCTTCCTGCGATTACTGACATCAACAGCGATCAGGTTAGAGAATTGATGGCATTAGGTGATTTCGGACGGCTGTTTGCCTGGGAAGTCCTTACGGATGAGCGCATTTATGACATTCCGACTTCAGGCATGAAATTCCCGCTGGTTACTGACCTTAACGGAGACGGACTCAAAGAACTGATCGCTCAGACCAGAGAAGGGCTCCGCTGCTGGACTATTTCCAGAGCAGAAGAATGATATTTATCAGATAATATCCGCCAGAGCTTCTTTGAGGTCTTCGAATCTGAATTCAAACCCTGCAACCTGCAGCTTTTTAGGCTGCATCCGGATGCTGTCCATGATCGGCTTAGAGGCTTCTCCGTAGAGAATATCCAAAGCGAAACGAGGTACCCTGAAAAGGTTTGGCCGGTTCATTACATCTGCCAGCGTTTCGGCAAACTCGTTCATATCCACCGGATTTGGTGCACAGACATTATAAGCACCATCCAGGTCTTCATGTTCTACCGGAAACCAAAGGGCTTCGCAAAGGTCCGTGCGATGTATCCAGCTCATATACTGTTTTCCGTTACCTACCGGTCCGCCAACTCCTAAATTAAAGGGAGTGATCATTTTTTCCAGCGCCCCTCCTCCTTTCTCCAGTACGATACCAATTCGCGGATGAACTACTCTGACCCCAAATTCGCGGGCAGGCGCAGCCGCAGCTTCCCAGTTCACACAAACCTCGGCCAGGAAATCATCTGAAGCCGGTTCCTCTTCGGTAAGGATATCATCGGCCCGGTCCCCGTAGATCCCGGAAGCTGAGGCGGATATAAAAACTTTAGGAGGATTTTCCGCATCTCTCATGGCATCAACCAGCTTTTTAGTGGTCTCCACCCGGCTGTCCATGATCCTTTTTTTGACCTCTTCGGTCCAGCGCTGACCAAAGATATTCTCGCCGGCCAGGTTTATCACCACGTCAGCATTTTCCATCTCGGTGACCAGATCATCTTCCCAGCCAATAAAACGCTGATTTCGTGCATTCTCATCCTCATATTTTGAGGCAGAGCGTGTAATGATGATCAGTTCATGTCTTTTTTTGAGCAATTGTGCCCGCAGTTCTTCGCCTACAAATCCGGTACCGCCGGTGATCAGTATATTCATAGCATTCGGTCTTTTTTTAGCAGAACATTAAAAAGGAGTGGATTCATTCGGCACCACTCCGAATCCTGCTTTCCCGTTGAATTTCAGTCTCTTGTCTTCGGTCAATTCGAGCCCGGAAAACGGATCATTAGTGATGAGCAGGTGGCCATCCAAGTCCGCATACTCCGCTTCCAGAGCTACATGGGCACCGGCACTGATCGCCATACTGCTTTCGATCATGCAACCGATCATAACCTGCAGCCCCAGAGCATGAGCCTCCTTCAGTTTTTCACGACTCCGGATCACGCTACCTATTTTATTTAGTTTTATGTTGATCACATCAAAGGAATCAGCCACCTCTTCCAATGATTCACGACCGGTAAAGCTTTCATCGGCAGCCAGAGGGAGCGGAGACCATTTTTTGAGATCCTGCAGCTTCCGGTTCATGGAAGCCGGCATGGGTTGTTCTACCAATTCTACATTCTGCTTGTGCAGAAATTCAATCTCTCTTTTAGATGTATCCAGGTCTTTCCACCCTTCATTAGCATCTATTCTGAGAGGTTTATCCGTTACTTGCCGGATCGCTTTTATAATCTCCCGGTCATGGTCGGTTCCAAGTTTAATCTTGTATAAAGGATATTCATCCGCTTCCCGGATCTTCTGCTGCATAACTGCTATCTCATCGATCCCGATGGTGTAACTGGTCACCGGAGTGGTTTTTTTATTTATATTCCAGAGTTCAACCAGGCTCTTTTCTTGAGACCTGGCCCACCAATCCAGATATGCCATTTCCAATGCGAGTCTGGCTGAATAAACCGGTTCAATTCCGGCCTTTTGTTCAGCATCGTCTAGCGCCGGCTGAATTTCTTCTGCCGTATTTACCCTATTTACTACATCCTGTACTTTTTCCAGATAGCCAATTACGATATCAGCGGTTTCTCCATAGCGGGTATTGGGACCTGCTTCTCCGAAACCCGTTGTGCCGTCCCGGTTCAAGGCAACAAATATGTTGGATTGATTACTTCGCGAACTTCGGGAGATAGTAAATACATTACGGAGTCTGAGATCAAAGGCGTATTTACGGATCTCAAAATGAGACATAACCCATGATCTCCATAAATTTCAGAAACAGATAGGACGCCGGCGCAGCAAGCAATAAGGCATCGAAACGGTCAAAAAATCCACCGTGCCCCGGCAGAATATGTGATGAGTCCTTTACTCCGGCCTTTCTTTTGATCTTACTTTCCAGGAGATCTCCAACCGGTCCCAGTGATGCTACCAGTACAATCCAGGGTACACAAAAGGCAAGCGGCAGGGGAGCCTGTTCCGGATGGATCAAAAACATTATTCCCAGACCGATAAAAGAACCTATAAAGCCTGAAAAAAATCCTTCCCAGGTTTTGTTAGGACTGATCTCCGGGGCCAGTTTGTGCTTACCGAAGGTCTTGCCACCGAAATACGCAAAGATGTCGGTTCCCCATACCATCAAAAGAATTGAAACCGTAAGAAAAAAACCGGTCTCATTATCGCTGACAGAACGGACCAGCATAAGGGAAAGTAAACCGAAGGAGGAATAGGCCCCTGCAAAAAAAGTACTGCTGAGTCGATCTATTGCATCCTCAGTCTGAGTGAAGGTCTGAACCACGGCAAACAATAAAAAGATGACAATCAGGATCTCAAACCTGTAGGAAAGTACCGGGAATAACATGATCCACATCCCGATGGTATAAGGGAAATAAGGATCAGCCGGGCTCCCTGCTTTGTCCAGGAGTCGCATTAATTCCTGAACAATAAATAATCCGATCAGTATGACCACACTATTGAAGTACCACTCGCCCAGCCAGGTCAGGTATAAAAATATAGCAGCAGCAGGAACAGCGAACAGCACTCTTTTGAGAAGCTCGTTCAAATCAGTCCTCCGTTTCGCCTTCCGGGTTAAAATCAGGATTCTCGTCCTGTAAGGTTTCCAGCGCTTTGCGGGCTTTCTTTTCGAATTCAACCGGCACATAAAGATAGACCAGTGCCATATCACCCACATTCAGGTTATATGCAGAATCTCTTTTAGACAGGATATTAGACGGGATCTTCAGATTCGAGAGATAATTTCTTGCCATCTCGATCTCAATATTCGTAGAACCTTCCAGTACACAGACCCAGTTCTCTACATCGCTGGGTTTAGGGTCTTTAAAAATACTCATGACTGCTCCGGATTTTTTTGAGACTTCATGTAATATAGTAATGCAGAAGTCAAAATCACGCTGAGAACGATCAGCAGCCAGGGTAGTTCCATATCAGGGCTTACCTGTTCATCCAGCATTTCAGGGTAGAAGTTGCTGGCGATGACCTGTCCCCCGTTATTGATAAAGTGAGCAACGATAGCCGGGATGAGACTATCAGAGAGATAGGTCACGTAGGCCATAAATATACCCAGTGTTGCCAGGGGAAGAAGATTCGTAATCTGCAGGTGATATGCTCCGAATATAAAACCGGAAATCAGGATCGCAGCAGTAATTCCCCAGCTTTTTTCAAGGGCTCTCATTACATACCCGCGATACATGATCTCTTCGCAGATCGCAGGAACCACACCTATATGGAATACACCCAGTAACAGAGCGTTATCGGTTTTCAGGAATGAGGAGATCATTTCAGCCATGGTCTCCTGCATTTCAGCCATAAATTCCGGGGCTGGAAGGAAAGAATTCAGCCAGCCCAGAAATAGGATCGTGGGCTGAGCAATAACAAACAGCAATGCAGCCAGACCGGTGATCTTCCAGACATTGGGTGAAGTCTGCATTCTCAGGAACTGCTTTCGCCTGCCTTTTACTGCATGCAATTTCACTACCAGCAAGGTCGCCAGAGCCATCACCAGTATCTGCCCTGAGGTATTTGCCAGAAAAAGAATATCAAAGTTAGAAGATAATTGTTCAGCTATCAGAGCAGGATCGACACTGTCGGTTGTAGCCAGAATACCTATAACTCCTACTATAGCTCCTACTATATTGAATGCAATGAGGGCAACAAATACCCAAACCACCGCCATTACCCAATGGGGGAACCCATTCCGCTCAACCCAGGGCAATTGAAGTGATGATTCCGACTGTGATGATCTTATTTCTTCGTACTCAGGATGATTTTCCTGCGGCTGTGTTTTTTCCATGTATAAGATTTATTCTTCAGATGCGAATATTTTTGCGCCAATAAGTCCGGACACAACGTTTACGATACCAAGCATGATGGCTGCTGTTCCTGCTGAAACTAACAGTCCTAAGGGAGTTTCAGCAAACTCCATCTGCTGACGGGTCTGCTCGATCATTTCCTGGGTCATATTTGGCATAGCCTCAAAATTTGCGATCGTGGCATCCATCACATTCTGGGCATAAGCAGGGTCAATCACCTCCCATATCAATCCTAATATCACGGAGATAATCGCTGCAATTACACCGGTGAGCAATCCCAGGAGAGCTCCTTTCCCGATCTTATAGGTAAGATCGTTTCCGCGCGCATAATGCCAGTTTGCAAATACTCCACCCACTGCTGCGAACAGACATGCAAGCATTGAAATAAATTGTGCAGGCTGAATCAAAGAACCACTTGGTTCGGCGTTGATCGTTGAATAACCGCCAATGAGTGAAACTATAAAAAATATAAGTGCTGTGATTACCGATGCCATTAATACTGACGACCAGTAAGAAGGATATCCTTGTTCGTTGTCCATCACGATATCTCCGTATTTTTTGATTTAAAAAAGGTCCTGTTCAGCAGGGTTATGCTTGCCAAACCAAAAAGTATCCCTAAAACTAACCGGGAATAAAGTGTATTCGTCCAGATCCCGATATAGTTTCCCCCAAGGTCTATAAAATTTAATACTGTGGCAAAGCCAAACAGGTATAATTCCCACTTTTTTTTGATCTCAGGAATCAGGCTAAGCACCGGCAGAAGTATCGTCGCAGAAAATGCCCCTATATAGATCCCGATACATCTTGAACAAACCGCCATAGGTTCACCCATGAATACAAAAGTCCTTGCAGGATCCTGATGGCATAAATGAGCAAAGAGACTATAGTGTGCAGCAGTAAGCTGACTAATATCCGCGTGGTACAAGCCGGGCCCCAGTGCAGCAATAAACAGGAACAAAGTGCAACTCAGCAATAGATAGTAGACACTGAGGTTATCAGGAACACTTTTGATCCCGGTCATCATTTTTTAAGATGTTGCTCAATTTTCCGGAGGAAATCCTCAGGAGCTCTTCTGGGTCTTCGGGTCTCTGAATCCATAAAACACAACGACACCTCTCCCGTTACATGCGGCTGATCATTCCCTTCAGAACGGACTTCATAAAAGGTCCGGAGGCGTACAGAAGGTTTTTCGAAGATCTGAACCCTGATCTCAATTTCTTCATCATAGAGAACCGGCTGCTTATATTCGAGTTCAGCGTGTATTACGGGAAGCATGACTCCGGATTCTTCCATTTCCCGGTAAGAGATCCCATAGGAACGGATCATTTCGGTACGGGCTACTTCAAAGTATTCGAGGTAGCGACCATAATAGACATAACCCATTCTGTCTGTCTCCCCGTACCTGCTCCGCAGATAATGAGAATAAGTAATGATGGGTTCTTTGTCCGGAAAATCCACGTTACTTAGCCGTTTCCCATGCACCCATCTGAGCGTATTTATCGATACGCTGTTCGATCAGTTTTTCCGGCTTGAGTTTTTTAAGTTTTTTCAGACTTTTCAGGATCTGATCTTTAACGGCTTTAGCCGCTGCTTCGTGATCTCTGTGCGCCCCGCCTAAAGGTTCAGGAATAACACCATCGATCACTTTCAGATCTTTGAGGTCATTTGCGGTCAGCTTCAACACAGCAGCAGCCTGCTCTTTGTAGTCCCAGGTCTTCCAGAGAATGGATGAGCAGGATTCCGGAGAAATCACTGAGTACCAGGTATTCTCCATCATAAATACTTCGTTACCCATTCCGATTCCAATGGCACCGCCACTCGCGCCTTCCCCGATCACGATCGTGATCAGCGGCACTTCCAGCATGGCCATCATCTTCAGGTTCTTTGCAATTGCTTCGGCCTGACCTCTTTCTTCAGCCTCCAGTCCCGGAAAAGCACCTGGTGTATCCAGCAGGGTAATAATTGGAATATCAAACTTCTCAGCGGTCTGCATTAGGCGATATGCCTTACGATAACCTTCAGGATTAGCCATACCAAAGTTACGATACTGACGGGAACTGGTATCCCGGCCTTTCTGATGACCAATGATCATGACCGTCTGTCCGTCGATCTCGCCTATCCCGCCTACGATCGCTTTATCATCGGCATGATAGCGATCACCATGCAGCTCGATAAAATTATCCGTGATCTTATAGATATAATCGAGGGTATAGGGCCGGTCGGGATGACGGGCAAGCTGAACTTTCTGCCAGCGGGTAAGGTCCTTATAGATTGAACGGCGCAGTTCCTCAACTTTTGACTGCAGTTTTTCAATTTCGGTATTGAGTACACCGTCACTGACATCGGATAGCTTTTTGAGCTCATCGATCTTTTCTTCAAGATCAGCGATGGGTTGTTCGAAATCCAGGTATTGCATGGGTATAAGTTTGATTTAAAGACTTAATATAAGGATATCCTGACAGAAGATGGATCTTAAATAAATTACAGTACTTTAAAGAGGCTGCGGAATTTCAGGGCCCAGACCCTCCAGATTGCCTCACGTACGATCGCCTTAGACATCTTGGAAACGCCTTCCTCTCTTTCACGAAATACAATGGATACTTCTTTCAGTTTAAATCCTGCTTTCCAGGCCCGGAAATGCAATTCTATCTGAAAAGCATATCCGTTCGATTTGATCCTTTCCAGATCGATATTTTCAATGACTTCCCTTCGCAGACACTTAAATCCGGCCGTTGTGTCAAAGACCGGTAATCCGGTGATGGTTCTTGCATAGATATTCGCACAGTAGGAAAGGATCAGCCTGCTCAGCGGCCAGTTGATGATACTGATACCATTTGAATATCGTGATCCGATTGCAACATCTGCATTACCGCTTTTTACTTCTTGAACCAGTTTATCCACGTCAGCAGGATTATGGGAAAAATCGGCATCCATTTCACAAACATAGGAATATCCCTTTTTGATCGCATACTTGAATCCGCGGACGTAGGCTGTTCCCAGCCCCTGCTTTCCCTCTCTCTCGATCAGAGAGATTCGATCTTCGTACTTTTCCATGGAAGCCCGCACTTTATCTGCGGTGCCGTCAGGGGACCCGTCATCTATTACCAGCACATCCACAGACTCTTCAATAGCCATCAGCTCGTCGATAATACGACTGATATTATGAGACTCATTAAATGTGGGCACTACCACCAGTGTTTCAGATGCCATCTTACTGTCCCTTTCCTTTTATCATAGTTATGATGGTATTGATGAGGATCTTTGAATCCATTTTCAGGGAGATATTCTCAATATAAAAAAGGTCGTATTTGGTCTTTTCCTTAACATCATCCAGTGATGAGTCGTATTTCCACTTCACCTGCGCCCAGCCTGTGATCCCGGGTCGTACACGATGACGACGGGTGTAAAGAGGGATCTGTCTGCTGAATTGCTCCACAAAATGCGGCCGTTCGGGACGGGGTCCTACCAGACTCATATCACCCTTCAGCACATTGATGAGCTGTGGGATCTCGTCTAGCCGAAGTTTACGCAACCAGTACCCAAGAGGAGTTACTCTGGGATCATTCTTCTGCGCCCAGGTCGGCCCGGAATATTTTTCAGCATCATCAAACATGGTCCTGAGTTTATACATCACAAAGGGTTTCCCGTTCCGGCCCACTCTTTTTTGCCGGTAGACAGCGGGTCCTTTGGATGTTAATCTGATTGCGATCACGATCACTAACAGAAAAGGAAGGGTGACCAGCAGCACTACAATGGATACCAGGATATCAAGAATTCTTTTTATGGACTGTTCCCATAGTGGCTGTGGTTCCGGGGATATCTCAATCAGAGGTAATCCAAAGATCTGATTGGTCTTGCTAAGCCCGCCTACCATCTGATAGAAATCAGGCAGTACTTTTAGGGATACATTTGGATAATCGATCCGTGAAATGACCTCAAACAGATCATTTTTACTATCGGGTTCCAGAGCAACAAGGATTTCCTGCACTCTTTGTGACTCAATGATCTGATCAATACCGTCAAGTTTGCCGATCACTTTTTCTGGTTCTATTCCTGTGGACTCATCGGGAGCTTTTCCGTTCACCTGCACAAAACCAATAACCTGCATACCCAGGATCTTATTACGGATCAGGTCATCATATGCGGTTTTAGCAGTCTGACCGGTTCCAACTATGATCGCCCGATGTAGTCCCCTCCCTCTCTGCGCATAAAATCTCTGTATAGTACGGACTATAAACCGGTTAAATGCCAGCATCGAGAATACAATACCCCAGTAGGCTATGGTAATGAACTGCTGATCCTCAGTGGTAAGGTTGCGGTTCACATTTGTAATGAAATACAGCAGCAAGGCCCCCATGATGGTTGCCTTCAGCATTTTCGTGAATTCATCAAGGCGGGAGACCAGGTATAGTTTTTTATAGGATCCTGATATCACCAGAATTGCCAGCCAGTAGATACTGACCAGCAAGCCGCCGGTAAAAAAGTTCAGATCAAAATCCAGAACCAGCATTATCACAGTAGCAGGGTACAATGAGTGTATAATGAACCAGCTTGCCAGAAGGATCAGAAAATCCAGCACACTGGTAAATATCACTTCCCGATATCTTTTTAAGTTAGCCAAATGAAAGTAAATGGATTCGTATCTTTGGAAAACAGAACGACTAAAATAAGCAATTTTAGCTACCCTGCATAACATAGCATTTAAATTACTTAACCCATTGTTTACGCTTCATAAAGAAAGTTCGTCTACCAAGGCCAGATCAGGAACATTAACTACGGACCACGGGGACATCGAAACCCCGATTTTTATGCCTGTAGGTACGCTTGGCACGGTAAAAGGCGTATCTCAGGATGTTCTCAGAGAACAAGTCAAAGCACAGATCATTCTTGGAAATACCTACCATCTTTATCTACGACCCGGATGTGATATCATTCAGGATGCAGGTGGATTGCATGGATTTATGAAATGGGACCACCCTATTCTTACCGATTCCGGAGGTTATCAGATCTTTTCTCTTTCGGATAATCGCGAACTGGAAGAAGAAGGGGCTCATTTCAAGAGTCATATAGACGGTTCCAGTCATATGTTTACACCCGAAAACGTGGTGGAAACGCAGAGAATACTGGGTTCTGACATCATGATGATCCTGGATGAGTGTCCGCCTTACCCAAGCAGCTACGATTATGCAAAAAACTCAATGGAGCTGACACATCGCTGGGCAAAACGTGGCAGAAAGGCCTTCCTGGAAACAGAAGGCCGCTATGGTCATAAACAGCAGCAGTTTGGCATTGTTCAGGGGGGAACTTATAAAGACCTGAGAAGAGAATCGGCCCTGTTCATGGCAGAACTGGACTTCGAAGGTATTGCCATTGGCGGACTGAGTGTAGGCGAGCCGGCAGATATCATGTATGAAATGACCGATTATAATACCGATGACCTGCCTAAAGAAAAGGCCCGTTATCTGATGGGTGTGGGCACTCCGGCTAATTTGCTGGAATGCGTAGCCAGAGGAGTCGATATGTTTGATTGCGTGATGCCAACCCGTAATGCACGTAATGGTATGATCTTCACTCGTTATGGAAAAGTGAACATTCGCAACGCAAAATGGAAAGAGCATCATGATCTTCTGGATGCTGATTTCCCATCCGATCTGTGCAGCAAGTATACCATGGCCTACATTCATCACCTGATCCGCAATAACGAGATCTTCGGACTTGTCCTTGCTTCCATTCATAACCTGACTTTCTACCTGTGGCTGATGGAACAAGTCCGGGAGCATATAAAGAATGATACTTTTGCAGAATGGTATCCTAAAATGGCTGAAGAAGTAGATCGAAAGATTTGAGCTTAACTTTCCCTGCTTAGGATCTGCAGTACGGAGTAATCAGAGAACAGACTCCTGAAAATGAGATCTATATCCACCCAGATGGAGTAGTTCTGTTGATAATACAGGTCAAAACTTTCCTTATCCTCCTGGTTCCGAATGCGGTTATTGGATAACTGCACCGGGCCGGTGATTCCCTCGGTTCGATTCAGGAGCTGACCATAGCCTATCTCAGCTCCCACCAGGCTCATCTTACCGGATAAGACATAACCCATCAGACGCAGCCTGTTCTTCCATTTATGATCCTTCACCGGTTTATAAAAATCATAGGAACCATGTTTCTTAAGTGAAGTTCGGGAAAACAGGACCGACGGAAATGTAAGGAGCAAAAGCACCAAAAAAACCGGAAAGGAGATCAGAAGATCCAGTGCTCTTTTCAAAAATTTATTGAATGGCTTGTTGATCGCAAGCTCTACCTCGACCAGCGGTATAGCCTCCAGATATTCCACCTTCGATTTACCCAGGATAAAGTCCATGGAGTCAGGGATCAGTTTAAAGGAAATGCCTTCGCCCTGTAAGGAAGATATCTGGTTCAGCATGGATTTATAACTGATCGATTTCAAGGCGAAAAAAATCTCATCCGCTTTATAGGCTTTGGCAAGATCCGTTAGCTGTGATAGCGTGCCCATCACTTCGCCCTGAGGATCCTCTTCAGTATGATCCTGCTCAACCCGGATCTGACCAATGACCTCATAATTCCAGTCCGGCCGGGAGTGTATCTTATCCGTGAGTTCTTTACTGACGGCTGCATCACCAACGATGATCACCCGCGACCCTCTCAGCCTGCCTGAAGCACCATTATTTCGTCCGGTATTCGCACGGATGAGTCGAAAAGCCACTGTACCTATGATCCCGAACAGAAATCCGAATCCCAGTATAAATCTGGAAAAGGCAAGATCTCTGGCAAAATAGGTGATCAAAACTACTGCACTATAGGCAAATATTATGGCTTTCATATGAGCTGAAAGCGAATCCTGATTCCGGAAAACGCCCGCTATTCCCGCCGTAAATAAATACAGTAAACTGAGCAGCAGATTGATCCACAGAAAATCCAGGTTTTTGGGCAGCAATACCTGCTCCATATCAAAACCGAAGCGCATGGCAAAGGCTATAAACAGAGAAATATTTAGGATGAGTAAGTCCGAGAATACCAAACCCGACTGCCTGACCTTAGTGCTTAAGAAGGATGTAAAGGTTTTGAATTTAACGGCCAGAAAGATCAGAATCCGGAAGATGAAACTGTATCGGGTACTGTATTGCTTTTCAAAAAACTGATAAAGGGCCTTATTGAATAACCGGATATACCGAAGATCTTCCTTCTGTGTACTCTCCCCTTTATAGTGAATGATAGAGGTGTCAGGTACATAGTCTATATGAAATTCCGTTTCCTGCACCCGGTAACACAGATCAATATCCTCGCCATACATGAAGAAGCGCTCATCAAATCCGTCCAGGTCTTTTAAAACGGAAGTCCGCCAGAACATGAAAGATCCAGATAAAACAGGGATCTCTGAAGGAGTATCTTCATCCATCCAGCTAAGGTAATATCGTGCAAAGATCTTACTCTTAGGAAAGATCGCATTGAGTCCGAATACCTTGCAGGCTGCCGACCAGATACCCGGAACCGAACGTCTGGATTCCGGGGCAAAGGTGCCATCTGGATTCATGATCTTGCACCCTGCTGCTGCACAATCCGGGTTGTTGTCCATGTGCTCCTTCATCACACCCAGCGTATCTTCACTTACGAGCGTATCCGGATTAATGATCAGTGTATATTGTCCCTTTGCCTTCCTGATCGCCTGGTTGTTGGCTTTACCAAAGCCCACATTCTCTTCATTCTGTATATAATGCACTTCGGGAAAACGCGATCTCAGATATTTGATAGAATCATCCCCGGAATTGTTGTCGACCACAAAGATCTCGAGCAAAAGTCCTTCGTTCGCTTTAGCAATAGAGTTGAGGAGATTAGCTATATACTCTTTAACCTTATAGTTAACGATGATGATCGATATGTCTGCTTTTTCACCCAAGATTAAAGACCGACCTTATTCAGAATATAGTCCAGTTTTGCTTTCCAGTTAAGGCCGTAACCAAAGCGGTCTGCAGTCCCTCTCCACTTATGGTCGATATAATCCTGTATCGGAAAATCACTAAGCTTGTAACCGGATGCAGATGCTTCTTTAAAATTGAACAATGTGGGCTGCCCGTGATGTACAAAGGGTGGAAGTTTCCGGTATAATTTTGTTTTCAGTAGCATATATGGGGTTAACAGAATAGGGAATCCAGCATCACTTTTAAATCCTCTTTTATTTACCAGCTGCACTCTTCCGGCCCCGTAGACCAGATCGTTCTCTAAAAGATCACTCATTTTTTCCAGAAATCCACCTGTATGGGTTTCGGTATCACTATCCAGCAGAAATACCTGATCTGATTTTACTTCTGAAGTGATCAGGTGATCCATTGCCGGCCCGTGGTAGATATTCTTGTCGAAATAATAAGTACTGACTTGTGGCAGCTCTGATGACAGTGCAGTTATAAGTTTCCGGGACTCAGTATCTGAGGAGCCGTTATCAGCAAGTATAACCGGTATTTCCGGGTACAATTCTTTAAAGGACCTGACGGCGGTCTCCGTCAGATCCGGTGTCTGAAAATTAATTATGATGGCGGTGGTACTCATCATCGGATAATAACCACTTTGCCTATACCCTTTTCTTCTCCGTCGTCGCTTAAGGCGACCACAAAATATACTCCGCTTGCCAGGCGGTTACCATTGAAATCTCTTCCGTCCCAAGAAGTACGTCCGCCCTGAGCAGGAAACTCATTAAACACATTTCCGTCCACACTTAAGATCCTGATCGTTGTTGAGGGTGACAGGCCTTCTATAAAGATCTGATCATTCATTGAATAGTTAAACGGATTCGGATAAACCTTGAGGTCTTTCATTTTATTTTCCGCCCGGATCGATACCCCCTGATAACTCTGAAGTCCCTGATCGGTGGCAATGAAGACTTCACCGCTTATATCATTGATGGCGATAGACTGAATATTATCCGATATGAGGGGGCTATTTTCTTCGGTAAATCTCATGATGATCTCACTCCCATCTTCGTTCAATACGTAGATACCCTGATTTACACTACCTACCCATTTTTCATTAGCCTCATTCACTGCCATCGTACTAACGTTTATATCTCTGAGTAAAAACCTGGAAGTAGCACAAGTGTCGGCATTGATAAGCCATTGAGCACTTTTCTCATTCGGACCTCCACCCACGATCAGATCCGGAAATATAAAACGGGCGATCCCTCTTTCGGTACCGATCCATACCTCATTATTCAAATCTTCTATGATCGCTTTAACCTGTTCATTCGGCAGGTTCCCGTCCCCGGGACTTGAGGTAAGTTTTTCACCCCGGTCATCGGACGGATCGGACGGATTACCGGTATCCAGCACCAGTAAACCCGTCCCGGAATTGGTAGTTGATTGCAGACTTATCCATTTGAAGCCATTACTGTCGATAAACAGCCCAAAATATTCGTCCGAATTGCTTACAGCGGCATCCTTATTAAAAGCAAGCCAGTCTTCATCACCTTCCTGCTGATAATAAAGCGGGGTTCCTCCGAATCGGCTGACCGCCCAGATCTCATTCCTGTTCTCAGCCTGCAGACCGGACATCACCGGGAAAGTTTCACTATCGGCGGGCCATCCTCTAAGGGTCGAATTGGCCTCGTTAAATACTACGATCTCATCGGTTACCTTATCATGACGAACAATACCCTGACCCCAACTGCCGAAATAGTAATAATTATCCGTTTCAGCGGTTCGGAATACCTGACGGAAATTGGTCTGTCTGAGCAGGGGCACATTGAGTTGATTGAAATTATACCATTCCTGATCCCGGTAAATATAGTATCCGCGAGCCTGATCCGTCCTGAAATTAAGGGATGAACGTTGTGTTGAACCGGATATAAGGGTCTCCCCATCGAAGTTTAATCCTGCAAATAAATTCAGAAAGGGGCCTGCCGGTGTAATATAACTGAATGCTGAACCCTCGTTATCATAATTACCGATCCCGTTATTCAGGGTACCAAAGGTGATCTCATCCAGGTCATTTTGATCCGGCACCAACACCGTTCCCCGATTCAGGCCTAAACCTATTGCATTATCACCTATGAATAATTCTGATTCTGCAAGAGCGATCACCAGGGTATCATTTATCTGATAATCTCGGATTACTGAACTCCCGTAATTCGCATTCAGGGTCCAGGTGTTGCCGTCGAATACGAAATTAGCATCCGAGGTGGAGGCATAGGTTAACCCATCATAATTAATTACTGCTTCTACCAACCGGTCTTCAAAACCATTTGCGGCATTATAACTGATCCAGTTATTATTTACTGACAAGTCATCAGCCAGGCTGCCAACTCCAACACCCGCAGCAGTTGCAGCATACAGGGAATCATTATTAATGTATATATCCCGTATTGCGGTACCTCTGCTAATGTCTCCTAATTGCAGATAAGATTCGATCACAAAATATTCATCCGCATTGATGACCACGATCCCAAAATCAGTAGCAGCATACACTCTGTTCTGGTAATACAGCAGATCATTTACTCCTTTGGAGGTAAAATTAGAAGCTCTTTCAATATCTTCTATAACGGTAACGGTTTCATTCCCGGTATTGACCACATCAATAAGTCCGTTTACATAGCCGATGAACAATTGTTGTCTCAGGGGATCATAAGTAATACTTCTGGAATCGGGTCGGCTGAGTCCATCCTGAGTTGTAAACTGTGAGATGTTTAGCCGGTCATATTTAAGGATCCCCCCCTGTGTGGCAGCCCAGATATTATTCTCTTGATCTGAAACGATATCATTGATCGTTCTGAGAGAGGGGTAGATTTTCCATGTACCAGGCGACTGGGCCATCAGGTGAGTGGTGCAGGCAGAAAGAAACAGTATGCTCAGTATTAATGCTCTCAAGGGTATTCATGCATTGAGGTTGAGGCGTATGATATGAATAGAAAGGCAAACCTGCATTAAAAGCCTGTAAGGGGGGTAAAAAAAGAGCCCCGTTACGCGGAGCGTAAGGGGCTTAGAAAGAGGGGAAGGCGATGACCT
>NZ_JBFNXW010000003.1:300000-386417 GCF_040811775.1 Balneola sp. MJW-20 | reverse complement strand
AGCTCTTCATCGTCTACCAGATCCACCTTATTCATGAATACCACGATCTGAGGTACACCCACCTGACGGGCAAGCAGGATGTGCTCACGAGTCTGTGGCATAGGACCATCAGTAGCCGCTACCACCAAAATAGCACCGTCCATCTGCGCCGCACCGGTTACCATGTTCTTCACATAGTCGGCGTGACCCGGACAGTCTACGTGTGCGTAGTGACGGGTTTCGGTTTCGTACTCCACGTGAGCCGTCGCAATGGTAATACCACGCTCGCGCTCTTCCGGAGCATTGTCAATTTGGTCAAAGGCTTGCGCTACGCCACCGTAGGTCTTCGCCATTACAGTGGTGATCGCCGCCGTAAGAGTCGTCTTACCGTGATCTACGTGTCCGATCGTGCCCACATTCACGTGTGGCTTGGTTCGCTGAAAGGTCTCTTTTGCCATGATCTAAGCTTAGTTTGTTGTATATGTTGTTATAAATTCAAAATTGTCGACCTGAGCCGATAGTCGGATTTGAACCGACGACCCCTTCCTTACCATGGAAGTGCTCTACCCCTGAGCTATATCGGCTTGTCAGAGCGAGCGACCGGGATCGAACCGGCAACATTCAGCTTGGAAGGCTGACACTCTACCAATTGAGTTACGCTCGCTTGCTTTTGTGGGGAGAGTAGGATTCGAACCTACGAAGTCTTACGACAACAGATTTACAGTCTGCCCCAGTTGGCCGCTTTGGTATCTCCCCTCTTTCATTGAGCCAGTGACCGGATCCATTAAAAGTGCTTCCGAAGAAGACTTTCAACGACGGACCAAAAAATTGGACCATCCGATCAATTTCAGAGCCAGTGACCGGATTCGAACCGATGACCGACGGTTTACAAAACCGTTGCTCTACCAGCTGAGCTACACTGGCTTTCAGCGAAAGACCCAAAAATTAACCATGTCTTTACAGATTGTCAACAATTTGAGTCTAAATAATTTCTCTATTTTTCTCCTGCCGCTTCCTGAGCTTTATTTCTTCTCCTGAACCACAATTTCAGGCCAATAAGGACAATAAGAGCTGCAAGAATGATCTTTCCGTAATTGGATAAATAGGTGCCTACCACCCTCCAGTTATCCTGAATTATCCACCCTGCCCCAATTAGTAATGTATTCCAGAGTACAGAGCTGAGAGCGGAACTCAACATTGTGCGCGGGATCCGAAGGTGAGACACACCTGCTGTAAGGGCAATAACGGATCGCGTTCCTGCAAGAAAACGATTTGCGATGACCACTCCCTGCCCCCAGTCTTTCATCCATTTTTTACCCCGCTTAAAATACTTGTAATCAATAAAGCGAAGCAAGAAATGATCTTCCCGGTTATCCTCGATCTGTGTTCCCCACCTGGACCCAAGCCAGTACATATTCATAAAACCGACGACCGAAGCGATCACGGTTATGATCCAGAGCGGGAAGATCCCGATTACTCCCTCGGCTGCAAGGTAACCTCCGAAAGCAACGATCACATCTCCGGGGATGGGTGGGATCACGTTCTCCAGGTATGCGATTCCGAACAGGATCAGATAGATCCCGGATGGGGGAA
Source organism: Balneola sp. MJW-20 (assembly GCF_040811775.1). Lineage (NCBI taxonomy): Bacteria > Pseudomonadati > Balneolota > Balneolia > Balneolales > Balneolaceae > Gracilimonas > Gracilimonas aurantiaca. The sequence continues at coordinate 384,845 of NZ_JBFNXW010000003.1, read as the reverse complement.
CCATCTGCACCCAGTCTACAATTGCCTGTACAATCTGATCAGCCATTTACCTTTTCCTTAACAAGCACAGTAGCCATGACCGCAATTCCTTCACCCCTGCCTACAAAGCCCATCCTTTCAGAAGTGGTGGCTTTCAGGGAAACAGCAGTGACCGGAACTCCCAGGTCTCCGGCAATGATATTCTGCATTTCCGGAAGATATTGCTGCAGCTTGGGCTTTTCGGCAACAATGGTTGCATCAAGATTACCCAGTTCGTAGCCCCGGTCTCTGACTATTTTATAACTCTCTTTGAGCAGGATCCTGCTGTCGGCACCTTCGTAATCCGGATCAGTATCCGGGAAATGCTTACCGATATCTCCAAGCGCCAGTGATCCAAGCAGGGCATCCGTAATTGCATGCAGCAAGACGTCAGCATCAGAATGACCTTTCAGTCCTTTTATGTAAGGAACTTCCAGTCCGCCGAGGATCAGTTTTCTGTCTTCAGAGAACGCATGTACATCGTAGCCGTAACCTATTCTGATATCGCTCATGACTTATTTTTTAAGATCAGTTCTGCTACCTGCAGATCTATGGGATAAGTGATCTTCAGGTTCTCTCGTTCACCCTCAACCATTTTGACTACCCCGCCGACCGCTTCTACCAGCGAAGCATCATCGGTGCCTAAAAGATCATGGTTCATTGCAGATTCATAAGCACGTATCAGTAATTCTTTCTTGAAAACCTGAGGGGTCTGTGCCTGCCATAACATAGAACGATCCGGAGTTTCGATGATCACATTATCTTCATCCACTTTTTTGATCGTATCTTTTGCCGGCACCCCAACCACTGCTCCGCCGTATTCATCAGCTATTCTACAGCATTGCTCAATGATTGTTGCAGATATAAAAGGACGGACGGCATCATGTACAGCGATCAGTTCTGATCTTTCATCCACTTCCCCGAGTGCGTTATAAATGGAATACTGCCTTTCAGCACCCCCTTCAACTGCTTTCATCATAATACTGGCAGCACCTATACCATCAAGCATGACCTGAACCTCTTCAAGGTAAGCAGCAGAGGTAGCAATGACCACCTGTTTAAGTCCTTTATAATCCAGAAAACGCCGAACCGTATGCTCCAGTATGGTCTTATCCCCTATCCTGATAAAAGGTTTAGGGATCTCTGACCCAAGTCGAACCCCGGATCCCGCGGCAGGAATGATCAGAGATAGAGCATTCATTAAATGATCAGCATTGCATCACCAAAGGAAAACAGGCGATAATCTTTTTCTTTTGCTTCTTCATAGGCTTCCATCACAAAATCATATCCCCCAAAAGCTGCAGACAACATCAACAATGTGGATTCGGGACGATGGAAGTTTGTTACAAGTGCTTCGGTAATCTTAAAATCGTAAGGAGGATAGATGAATTTATCGGTCCACCCGGTACCCGGCTTAGACATACCGCTGGCCATTACACTGGTTTCGATCGCACGAACCGCACTACTGCCGATCGCGATCACTTTATTCTTCTTACTTTTCAGTGCCTTATTGATCTTCTCGGATGTTTCAGCAGAAACAAAATAGTTGTCAGAATCCATCCGGTGCTTGGTAAGGTCTTCCACTTCCACTGTTCGGAAGGTACCCCAACCGATGTGGAGAGTGATCGGGAGAAACTCCGCACCTTTTTTCTCGATCTTTTTCACTAGCTCGGGCGTAAAATGCATCGCAGCTGTCGGTGCAGCAACTGCACCCCGCTCAGTAGCAAAGATGGTCTGATATCTTTCTTTATCCTCTTCAACAGGCTCTCTTTCTATGTAAGGAGGCAGAGGCATCTTGCCTAATCTGTCAAGAATATCATACAGATCCTGATTAGGTCCATCGTATAAAAACCGGATCGTTCTTCCCCTGGAGGTAGTGTTGTCCACTACTTCGGCCATCAGTTCATCATCACCCTCTCCAAAATACAGCTTATTCCCGATCCTGATCTTTCGGGCCGGCTCAACCAGAACATCCCACAACATATTCTCCGGCATCAATTCACGGAGCAAAAATACTTCAATATCCGCATCGGTTTTTTCTTTCTTGCCATTCAGTCTGGCTGGGAAAACCTTAGTGTTATTATATATAACCACATCGCCTTCATTGATATACTCGTGAATATCTGCAAACTCTTTATGCTCGATGGTCTTTTCCGCCCTGTTCAGAACCATAAGCCTGGCTTTATCTCTTTTTTCCAGAGGGGTGTCAGGTATATTTAATCCTTCAATTTCAAACTTAAAATCAGTAAGCTTCATGTAGCGATCTGGTTTTTATTCAATGCTGTTGTGAAAAGTCGAATAAAATAGCCTTTTTTGGGCTGTTTATCAATTTACATAGTAATATCGGAATGTTTATTCTTTTAGTTCAATTCATTATAATAGAATTCATACAGATCTGTTATGGTGAACAAAGATTACATCATGAAAAAATTACTGTTACCATTTATTCTAATACTAGCCTTTAGTCTCACGCTTCATGCACAGAAGCGCGATGATCTGGTTAAACCTCACGAATACAGCGGCCCATTTGTAAATACGCGGGCTCTGTCTGTAGAAAGTGGACTGGCTAATTTTTTCAAAAACCGGGTCAGGATGAGTCATTCTTACTCTATGAATTTTGCATCCATGGGTAACTCCTTTCAGAATGTGAACGCATATACAAATACTCTGGAGTTCTTTTTCTCTGAAGATCTGACCGGCCGGGTGGATGTATCATTCCTTCATTCTCCCTTTGGAGGCAGCGGGATGTATGGCAACAACATGAGTCCGCAGGTCATGGTCCGTAATGCTGAGCTGAATTATCGCATTGGGGATAATACCAGAATTCAGCTACAGTATCAGCAGCAGCCACGTGGCTTCGGTTATGGACGTTTCGGTGGTTTCGGTAACCGTTTCTATGGTTACGACAGGTACAATCCCTTCTATTAAATCAATCTGAATGTCCGAAGATAGTTCTAAAAGAACAGATAGCAGAGACGGACTTTTTCTTAACACAGCCATAGGATTTCTGAGTATATTGCTCATAATCCTGATCGCTGCTCTTTTTACCCGCATCATTTATCCGAGGATATTCAATGAGAGAGCAGAAGATCAGTCGCGCCTGATCAGTGAGATCATACAGATCGAGGTTTTAAATGGATGCGGTGAACCCGGAATAGCGAATTCCTATACCGGTGTTCTCAGAACGAATGGGTTTGATGTGGTAGAGACAGGAAATTTTGAGAATTTTAATCTGCCAGAAACTATTGTGATATCCCGTAGCGGGATTATGGACAATGCACGCAGAGTAGCGATGGCCCTGGGTGTGGATGAAAAGAATATTCTCTTTGAAGCATCGCCCGATTACTACCTGGATGTTACCGTTGTGATCGGTAATGATTATGAAAAGTTAAACCGAGAATAGTACATGACAAAGATCAAAGAACCGGCCAACAAACGATTTGAAGAGAGCTACACCGGATCAAAAGTATCCTCCAAAGATATGGTTGAGGTAATCACCGAAGCTCTGCTAAGTAAAAAAGGTCAGGATGTAACCGTTATGGATGTATCTGAGCTGACCACTCTTACCGACTACTTCGTGGTGGCACACGGTAATTCTGATGTACAGATCAAAGCTCTCGCCGATGCAGTGGAAGATGATCTTCGTGAAAAGATGGGCGAACGTGCCTGGAAGAAAGAAGGCTTTAACACAAGATCCTGGATCATTCTGGACTATGTGAATGTCGTAATCCATGTAATGAGCAAAGAAAAGCGGGAATACTACAGCATCGAAAGAATGTGGAATGATGCCAAGATCACCAAAGTAGAAGATAAGCCGGCTTCCTGAGGAATACTCATGAAACCGAAGATCCTGGTCACAGAACCTATTCCTGACAAAGTAATCACTCACCTTTCCTCTTTCGGAAAAATCATACAGGGTGAGCGCGGGGAATATAATACAGAGGAAGATCTGATTGCCGGACTGCAACATGCAGATGCTCTGCTATGCATGCTGTCTACCCCGGTTAGTCGCAAGGTCATAGAAAATGCCCCTAAGCTAAAAGTGATCGCTAACTTCGCCGTTGGCTACGACAATATTGATGTAAATGCAGCACACGAAAAAGGGATCCGGGTTGCAAACACACCGGATGTCCTGACCGAAGCCTGCGGAGATTTTGCCATGGGATTACTGATGGCAGTGACCCGAAAATTCAACGAAGCGGAACAGTATCTCCGTGAAGGAAAGTTCAAAGGATGGGAACCACTGGGATTTCTGGGCATGGAACTCCGGGGCAAGACGCTGGGCATTATCGGAATGGGACGGATAGGACAATCATTTGCACATCGCGCCCGTGCTTTCGGAATGAATATCGCCTATCACAACAGGAATCCATTGCCTGATGATATTACACATGCACTTGACGCCGTTTATTATACCGATCACCGGCAGCTTGCCCGGGAGGCGGATGTACTGAGTCTCAATTGTCCGCTGACCGAAGGAACACATCATCTGGTGGATGAAGATATTCTGAAGATCATGCCGGATCATGCCTATCTGATCAATATCTCCAGAGGGCCGGTTGTAGATGAGGCCGCTCTCGCCAGAGCCCTGAAAGAAGGACAGATAGCAGGAGCAGGGCTTGATGTATTTGAGGAAGAACCTGAAGTTCACCCGGAACTTATTCAGGCTCCGAATGCTACCATATTACCACATATTGCAAGCGCTACTTTTGAAACACGGGAAGCGATCGGAATGCTTGCTGCCAATGCGATCATAAGTGTGCTGAAAGGCAAGAAAGACAGTGAGATACCGAACTTGATTACCGGTTGATATTCGCTCATATTTCTTAAAAACCTGCTGCCCCGTTGAAGATCTTTCCCTTAAATAGAATCTGGACGCTTACCATCATTCTCAGCTCCCTGCTGATCGCATATGGTATATTCGAGTTCTTCATGGCGGGTGACAGCTTTTCAGAAAGAAATATCAGCCGTGCTCAAACCCAGTCCATCAATAATGCGGTAAATACTTTTAATGACCGGAGGAGCTCTTTTACACGCAGCTCACAAGAACTGGCTGTTCAGATACGAAATGCACTTATCAATGAGTCCTCAGAGGAAAGCATCCATAGCCTGATGACGGCGAGAGATCAGTTCTGGGGAGCTTCATTGTTCCGGGAAAACGAACTCCGTATATGGACAGGATTTGCAGGTACCTTTGTTCCGGTATACCCTAACGGGTTGCCTAACCGACAGGTCTTATCCGTTCACAGAGACAATAATGTAAATTTCCTTCGGTCACACTATCCCTTTTACGTGGAGGGAGTCGATTCACTGATCCGATATGACCTGATCACCACATTTCGTCTGGAGCAGACCAATATCCTTCCTATAGGTGAGACCTATGAGTACCGTCTGGAAGAGATGCTTGCTCTCGATGACGACTATAATATCTATATCGATTTCTTTGATCCTATTCCACCGGATGCAGAGAACCTCACTCCGGTAAGAGTGGGTCAGATCGACTCAGCTGGCTTTGCATATACGCTTCCGGGTGACCGCTCAGATTTTATTGTGAAAAGACAGACCCAGGAGAATCAGATCAGAGTAGCTTTCTACTTTATGATCTTTGGCGGGCTTTGCCTGATCCTCTTTTACCTGAATCGTCTTTCCAATCAGGAAATTTCATTCTGGATTCAGATGCTGACCGTCGCCATTTCCTGGATTTTTTTCCTGCTTCTGCGGGAGCAGATTCCCTGGCAATTATTCCTGCCTGAGATCAGCGGGTCCATTGATCTCACTATATCCATATTAAAGCTGATCATTACCACCATTTTGATCATTATGGGTGCGTATTGTTTCTCCAAAGATAAATTGTACCGGGATCCGCCCCTATATCGTGTACTGTTTTATCAAATACTGGGAATTGGGGTTCAGATATATCTGATCTTCTTTTTATCTAAAGAGATCATCACCCTGTTCGACGGTTCTACTCTTCCCTTTCTCGACCTGAGCCTCATACCTTCCACGCCAACGCTGATCTTTTACCTATGTGCATCTGTGTCATTGGTAGTATTACTCTATTTTGGCTACCGCATTTATTTTGGGATTCTGTACACCTTCAGGGAAAGAAGCTGGCAGGGATGGCTTATCATCATATTGTTTGGGCCGGCTCTCTTTATGCTGGTCAATATGATCACCCTGTTTGATGATCTGTCGGATCATTTTCGCTGGATCATTGCTTCTATACAATTGCTGATGATCATAGCCGGCTGGATCAGAAGTTCTTTTCATGAATGGTTTAAAGACGCTTCCCGACTCAGATGGATGGTGATATCTTCTATGGTATTATCCGTCGCCATACACTACACCGCCTACGAAGGTTATTCTGATCGCCGTGACCGGATCCTTCTGGAGTCTGCAAAAGAGTTTGCCCGCGAAGAAGAGTCTCAAGCTGAAGACATGGTATTCAATCTGCTTACCGATCTTGAAGAGGAACTTTCAGGACAGATCAGCAGCGAGTTAAGCACCGGACTAAATACTTTTTCAGGAAACTTCGGGCAGATCACCCGTCAGCTGATCAAACCTGAATGGGAGAATTACTCGATCTCAGCCCAGCTGGTAGACAATAGTGGTACCATAATAGCCGAATATACTTCCACTCTGGATTCGCCCAGCTGGACCCGTGCATTTGATATTCGTTCTCTTCAGATCCCGATTGAAATGGAGCGTATACGGGAGCAGAACCTGAGGCCGATCATACGAAGTCAGCCTGTTACTGAGGCAGCTTCAAACTATTCCGCTTTCCGGAGAGGATGGATCCCACTGTATGACCGCTCAAATAATGCAGAGCAGGTTGGCTGGATATTATGTTCGGTCTTTAGGGAACAACCACAATATGAAAAGCCCCTACGTTCGGTTTTAGCATCTCAAAGTGAGAAAGAATGGGACAACACCATCAATATGACCCTCTTCCGGGAAGGACTTTCTTCCCGAAGCACCATCATTGGCACCCCACTTGAATTACCCGGCTATGTACGTCTACCAAGGTTTATCGAGTTCTGGCTGCAGTCCGACTCATTGATATACCGAAATGCACGCTTTGGTGAGCGCTCGGTCCAGGAATTCTTCTATCGCGCCGGAGATACTGAGGTGGTCAGAGCAGCAACACCCACGGTAACATTTCAGAATCATATCTTCTCAGCTGTCCGCCTTTTCTTTTTCTTATTTATAGCCGGGTTGATCAATTTGATCATTGTGTCACTGATCAAAAGACAAAACATCATAGACCAGAGTAAACGCTTCAGAGACCGGCTTCTGGATCGGTTCCTGATCGCGTCTCTTTTCTGCCTGATGGCCCTGATCTTTACTTCCAACGTGGCTATTAACCGGCAGAATGAAAAGAATGTAGAAGACCAGCTTCTGATAAAAACCAAGAATCTGGCAGAGGGTCTCTCCTCTCAGGAGAGAGAAAATCCGGATGCCACCCAAACTAATCTCGACAGACTGTCTGCCACATTAGATGCTGATGCCAGTTTATTCACCGACAAGATCCTCAGCTTCTCCACGGCGGTTCAGATCTATGAGCAGCACCTGATCCCGGATCTTCTTCCATGGAATGCGCATCGAAGGATATATGAACAGGGTAACCAGGAAGTCATTAACCGCGCAGTTTTAGGAGATCAGGAACTGCTCATCGGTTATTCCCCGTGGTTTGATGAAGAAAGACAGATCATGGGAGTAGCCGGAATTCCCATCTTCCTTAAAGCACCGGCCTTTAACGAACAGTTTCTTTCTATCACCAGTTACCTGCTGATGGTCTACGTGATCATCTTTGGCTTCTTCATTATTGTTGCTTCTCTGATTTCCAGCCGACTTACTGCTCCTCTTGAGTCTTTAAGAAGCGGACTGCGCAAAATATCATCAGGTGACCTGGAAACTACGCTGCCCGTTGGTTCTAAGGATGAGATCGGCTCTCTGACCAATGCCTATAATTTCATGGTAGGACGGCTTAATGACGTGCAGAAAGACCTTGCAGAAGCAGAAAGAGAAGCTGCATGGAAAGAGATGGCACAACAGGTTGCCCATGAGATCAAGAATCCGCTTACCCCGATGAAGCTGAACCTGCAGCATCTGGAACAGCAGCTCCGCAAAGAGGATGTGGAATTCAGCGAACTGAAGCCCAGAATACAGCGTGTTACGGAGAATATGATCGAACAGATCGAATCCCTGAGTCAGATCGCCTCTGATTTTTCAAAATTTGCACGCCCAATTCAGCAAGACTTTGAGGAACTGGAATTACATGAGATCGTGCGTTCCGTTACAGAACTCTATGAGCAGGATGAGTTTCTCAGAATTAATACCCGGCTACATAAAGCCCCTCTGAAAGTGATGGGAGTTAAAGATGAATTAAGGAGGGTATTGATCAATGTTATAAAAAATGCGCGGGAGGCAATGAAGGAATATGGTACGATCACTATTAGTACAGACATTGCCGCCGGATCGGATAAGGTATATATCGAAATAGAAGATACCGGAGAGGGCATCGATCCTAAAGTTCAGCCCAATATCTTCGTGCCGAATTTTTCAACGAAGTCCAGTGGCACCGGCCTTGGGCTTGCGATCTCGAAAAAGATCGTTGAAGAACATAATGGATCAATATCTTTCAGCTCGACCCTGGGAATGGGGACGACCTTCATCATTATGCTTCCGCTAGTGGATTAATTTCAGTTCTGCTTACAGTTCTTTCCGCTAAGCCGTATCTTTTGCGGCTCTATGAAAAATCCGGTAATCGACATAAAAAAAGAAAGCAAAAAGCTTTTAACCATAGGTACTCCGATCATTGCGACCCAGCTTCTGAATATGGGCCTCAACTTTACGGATACCGTTATGGCAGGAAACCTTTCGGCCCTGGATCTGGCCGCTGTCTCTATCGGTAATGCAGTCTATCTTCCCATCGCAGTATTTTGTATGGCTACCCTGATCGCAATTAATCCGATCGTATCTCAGCATCTCGGAGCCAGAGAATTTGATGAGATAGGAAAAAATGCGCGTCAGATGTCATGGCTGATCCTGATGCTGGCAATTCCACTATTCTTTATCCTGAGAAATCTGGAATTCATTATGATCTGGATAGAGATCGACCCGGAGATCATCCCCATAGCCAACGGCTACCTCAAAGCCGTATCCTGGAGTGCATTACCGCTTCTTCTGTATTCGGGAACTCGTTATTTCAGTGAGGGATTATCGGTAACCAGGCCCGCTATGTTCATAGGAATTCTGTTACTGCTCCTGAATGTAGGAGCAAATTATTTGCTGATGTATGGCAATCTCGGATTCCCAAGACTAGGAGCCATTGGCGCAGGTTATGCCACTTCTATCATCAATACCTTTGGTGCGGTCTTATTTATAGCCTTTGCCGCTTCCTTCAGACCCTTCAAGAGATTCCACATTTTCACCCGCACTACAGGGCCGGAATGGAACTATATTCGGGAATTTTTACGAATAGGTCTTCCGAACGGAGCCAGCGGCACCATGGAAGTTCTGCTTTTCGCAGCGGTCAGTCTTCTGATGGGCACGCTCAGTGTTAAGATATCTGCGGCACATCAGGTAGCTATTAATGTGGCCTCTATCTTTTTTATGATACCCTTCGGGCTTTCCATAGCCATATCTCAGCGGGTTGGTTACTCGGTGGGACAGGGCTCCATGCTCAAAGCGAGACAGCGCGGTTTCATCGGTGTTATCCTTTGTGCTTTGCTGATGTGTTTCACCGCAACGCTGATATTTACCATTCCTGAATATATCATATCGATCTACACCAAAGATCCTGAAGTCGCCACTCTTGCAGTGTCCCTGGTATTCATGGCCGGCATCTTTCAGATTTCGGACGGGCTGCAGGTCGGTGGTTTCGGCGCACTCAGAGGACTAAAGGACACCCGGGTCCCTATGTACGTAAATTTTGTAGCTTACTGGGTGATCGGCTTTCCTACCGGCTACCTGCTTTGTTATAATTTTGGATTTGGGCCGATCGGGCTTTGGACCGGTTTGATTGCCGGCCTCACTGTTGCTGCCCTGCTCCACAACCTGCGTTTCCATCTCCTGACCAGGGGAGCTTCTTCCTGACAGGAAATTAATAGCCCCTGACCGGCGTTTGGATAAGAGCAGAAATTACTTATCCTTATTTATGCCCGCATATATTCACGATATCGTAACATGTACCCCTGAATCTTTCAGCCGACAGCAACACATTCGTGAGGTCATGAAAGAGCACCTTGGGCAGGACCGAAAGACCCGAGCGATCATACACCGGATCTATTCTCAGTCCGGGATCGAAAAGAGGCATTCCGTAATCGAAGATTTTGCGGATAATGACCAGGGGAGTTTGTTCTTTAACGGGCAGGTCAAGCAGATCCCGGATACCCGGCAAAGGAATCAGGTCTATGAGACCGAAGCAAAGAAATTATTTGTGGAAACCGGTCGTGAACTGCTGGAGAGATCCCGTACTTATGCCGCTTCAGATATCACACATGTGATCACGGTTTCCTGTACCGGATTTTTTGCGCCGGGTCCTGAATTTGAGATCGTCAAACAACTGGGGCTGGATCATTCTACAGAAAGATATCATATCGGTTTTATGGGCTGTTTTGCTGCCTTTCCGGCTATGAAAATGGCTGCCTCTTTTTGCAAGTCTGATCCCGATGCGGTGGTTCTACTGGTCTGTACCGAACTTTGTACTATTCACTTCCAGATGAAAGAAGACATCGATAATCTCCTGTCCGGTTCCGTATTTGCTGACGGAGCTGCCGGTATGCTCCTGTCTTCCGCAAAACCGGATCGGGGCTACAAGATCGATCACTTTGCATCTACACTCGTTACTGAAGGTGAAAAAGATATGGCCTGGAAGGTCGGAAACGAAGGTTTTGAGATCATTCTCTCTGCTTATGTACCGGAAATCATTGAAAACAACTTATCTGAATGGCTGGACCCTCTTATTGAAAAATATGGCCTTCAGAAAGCGGAGATCGCGGAATGGGCTGTTCACCCAGGCGGAAGAGCCATCCTGGATAAGGTGATGCAAAGCATGCAGCTGAGTGAGGAAAAGATAGGTTCATCCAGGAAGGTTCTTTCTTCCTACGGCAATATGAGTTCACCCACCGTATTATTTGTATTAAAAGAGATCCTGGAAAACAGATCAGCCAAGGATGAAAAGATCATGGCTTTGGCTTTCGGTCCCGGACTTACCGTAGAATCAGGATTACTTACTAAACTATCCTGAACCATGCCTCTGATACTTTCAAAAAGGCAGCCCGCCCTTGTCGAAAATATGGACCGTGAAGATTGTGACCTGAAGCTTCTGGAAAATACCTACCGGCAGTTTCACCGTATTAATGCCTTGCTTTCTCAATGGAGAAAGATCTATAAGAAATTTATCCGGCCGGAACTCAAAAACAACAAGATCAATACTTTCCTGGACATCGGGTTTGGCGGCGGAGACATACCAATTCAGATCAGTAAGTGGATCAAAGATGACGGATTTGAAGCTGAGATCACCGGTATTGAGACTGACGCAAGATCCTTCCGGTATGCTTCTGCTTTAGCACTTCCTCCAAATCTTAAATTGCGGCATATATCCACCTCAGAGATTCTGCAAGAAGGCAGGTCTTATGACTTTGTGCTTTCCAATCACCTCATCCACCATCTTTCGGAGAAAGAACTTCCTGTTTTACTGGATGAAGCCAAACGCCTGAGCAGTCACAAAGTGATCTTTAATGATATCGAAAGATCCGACCTCGGTTATATCGCTTTTCATATCTTCTCCAGAATCATTTTCCGTCATTCCTTTATTACGGACGACGGACTTATCTCTATCAGAAAAAGTTATACCCTGGATGAACTTCGTACAATAACCGAAGATCAATGGACTGTTCATCGGATCTTCCCTTATAGGCTGGTTTTGCAATATGAGCATTGATCACCGGGATAAACATATTATCATTGTAGGCGGGGGGCCGGTAGGCTTGTTTCTGGGGATCGGTTTACTGAGAAAGAATATTCCCTGTACCATCATTGAAAAGAGAAAAGATCCGGTACCCGACTCACGGTCTCTGGGGATACATCCGGTTTCTCTTGACCTTTTTGATGATCTGGGCATCACAGCAGATTTTTTAAACCGTGGTCTTAAAATTCAAAAGGGAATTGCATTCACAGATGACGGAAAGATCGGTGAGATCTCATTTGAAAACTGCCCGAAACCACATAATTACATTCTGGCATGCCCACAGTCTGTAACGGAAAGCATACTCAGGGATCAGATCCGTATGATCGATCCGGAAGTACTAATTACGGAAGCTGAATTCCAGCATTTTACTGAAGATGCGGAGGGCATCAGTGTCATTTTCAGTAAAGGAGGACAGGACCAATCTGTCGAAGGATCTTACCTGGTCGGTTGTGACGGAAAGAACAGCCTTGTCCGGCAAAAGGCTTCTATACATTATTCAGGAAAAAGATATCCGGATACTTATATAATGGGTGACTTCGAAGATACTACCGGCTTCGGTGCTGATGCTGCTGTATATCTTCATTCAGCTGGGCTGATTGAGTGTTTTCCGCTTCCGAACGGTATGAGACGCTGGGTAGCAAAAACGGATGAATATATTCCTGAACCTGACACAGAGCTACTCGCTGAAATCATACTGTACCGCTGCAACATAGACTTATCGAAAGTGTCACACACAATGCTCAGCAGTTTTGGTGTACAGCATTTTATGGCTGAATCTTTGGTAAAAGGAAGGGTCATACTGGCCGGCGACTCCGCTCATGTGGTTAGCCCCATCGGAGGTCAGGGTATGAACCTGGGGTGGGTCGGTGCAATCGAACTGCTTTCAGAACTAACTAAAAAAGCACCTGATCTGGCCTCATATCATAAGAAACAAAGAAGTATTGCCTCGAAAGTTGCACGGAGAGCTGAGATCAATATGAAACTCGGCAGAGCCAGAAGAATAAGCCTGTTTCGAAACCTGATAATAAGGACTATGCTCAGCCCTTTATTCCGGGATCTGACGGCAAAACTGTTCACCATGCGTGGACTTAAAAACTGGTGGATATAAAAAAGCCCCCGGCCAAATGACCGGAGACTTCTTTTCCCATACGATACCCCGATACAGATCCTATTTGATAAGTGTCATTTTTCTCACACTGGTGAATGATCCTGAACTGATACGGTACAGATAAACACCACTCGAAAGATTTCCTGCGTCAAAGGAAATCGTATGTTGTCCGGCATTCAGCCTGCTATTTACCAGGGTTGCAACTTCCTGACCCAGCATATTATATACTTTCAGGGTTACCATTGAGGCTGCGGGTATCTCAAAACTAATGTTCGTTGTCGGGTTGAATGGATTGGGATAGTTCTGATCCAGATCGAAACTTTCAGGAACTGAATGAGTGACATCATTATTTGATGTTATTACACCGGTCAGACTCTGAATAAGTGCCCCGAATTGCTGAAGATCAGTACTTTCTGTTTGCTCACCTAATCTGATGATCACAACATTTTCTGAAGGAAAGACAAGGAAAAACTGACCTCGACCCCCTACACTTCCAAACATATCACTCACGGTAAATCCTCCTCCAAGTTCCGGAAGAAGAGGCCCCTGAACTTCAGTACCGTCATCAGGATTTATGTAACTTTCCTGGCCATTTAGCCACGTCAGATAGCCATAGGATTTATTGAAATCCTGAGATGGAGATACAATTTCTGCATAATAATCATTATCCATAAGCAGGGACACATCCGCCCAGTTTCCCTGGTTGAGCATCAGTAGCCCCATTCGGGCTGCATTTCTTGCCGTTGAATAATAGAATACATTATCATTCGTATTGTTCTTTTTCCATGTTCCCTGTATTCCGGTACCCGCCTCAACATAAGTATCTGTCAGTTCATTGAGAGTAAGTCCAGATGCATTTTCCATTGCCTGTTTAAACAAGTTTATATCTGCACTATTCAGAGTCCAGGATGTGCCGGGTTCAGTACCAAATTGCAGGTCGGCCTTAGCAATTGAACCCTCATCAACACTGACAGGAGCAAGCCCGGACGTCATTTTGAGATGATCTGCCATCTTTATCGCAGCTTCCTGTTCAGGTGTCATAGATGAATACCCTTCTCCCAGGTATGCCTGACTGCTTGTATCCAGTTTTATAACACCTTCATTCTCTAACTGTCCGGCAATAATATTTACTAAAGGAGTTCCTGCATTATACCATCTCATGGTATCGGTTGCACTGAATCCATTATAATACTTCTCTAAAACGATCTTGCCATCTTTCAGAACGATCAATGCCCGGCCATTTGAACTGTTCATATAATCATCGACACTTTGAAGGCTTTCTGAGTTATCATTGAACCCAGCCTCCTGAAGTGTGATTGTCTCCCATTCATCTCCGCTTACAGGGGGGAAATAGAGCGTATTATTACTTTGACATCCTCCGCCTTCCCGACACCACACAAGAAGTGTATATATATTCTGAAGCATCACTTCCATATTTTCTGAGTCTGTGTAATTACCTGCAACAGAGACACCGATCTTCCGCACCGGGTCGTAGAATGTCCTGGAAGCATGCAAACCTGATCCTCCATGACCGTACAATATATAACTGTCATCAAAATCTCTTTTCATTAATCCCAGTCCGTAATTTTCGGGACCAAGAGATCTCATTTCTTCCATACTATCAATGGATAAATATTCTCCCTCCATTAGAGCCTTAATAAAGCGGACTGCATCCTCAGTTGATCCGACTACTCCGCCACTGAATTTATGAGCAGTCAGGACAGAATTTTTTGAGACATATCCTACATCCATTACCTGCGTACCGGGGCCGCCAGGCCTCGACCATAGCCCATTGTAACTGGCCTCTGAAATATTCAGTGGAGCAAGACTCATTGTATTATTTCCAAGCGGAGCGAATAATCGGTTTTCAAATTCATCCTCGCCTGTGTTTCCGGTAACTGCCTCAATGACCAGTCCTAAAAGTTGAAAATTTGTATCGTTATACTCGTAGGCATTTGAGGAATTACAGTTACCCAGCGGAATGGTTTCTTCCAGCACTTCCTTAACATCAAGGACAGCCTCCGGGGCCTGCGAAATAATGGACCACGAATTGGAGCTAAAATCACATACATTTGCTCTCATTGACAGAAGCTCTCTGAGAGTTATGGACATATCTACATTCCGAACCGCATCAATATGATCACTCAGTGCATCATCGATAGTTAATTTACCTTCTTCCTGTAGCTGTAAAATGACTGTGCTAACCATAGTTTTTGTCAAAGACCGGAACATATACCAGCCATTTGATTCAGTTGGCACCCCGTTACTTTTGATACCCCGGGTAATGGTCTGATATCCGTCACCGTAATAGACCGATGCCGTTGCTCCTCTGACTAAAGTGCTGTTTATAAGATCATTCAGCTGCAAGCCTACCTGATCCATATAGTATTCCGTTGTATCCTGACTTTGAGCGGAGACTAATACCGGAAAACACCAGATTATCATTCCGCCGACGATGAGTTTGCTTAAACTTTTCATACCTGTTCCTTTTAAGATTATAATGCATCTTTAAAATGATCAGGAAAGGCAATATCCACCTTTACTATTGTTGCAATCTTATAGAATATTGTTGCAAATCAGCCTTTTTTGGCTTTCTCTCGCTCTTTGGAGGGTGGATAACCGAATTTATCTGTATAAAGCTTTGAGAAGTAATTCGGGTCACCGTAACCGACATCATAGGCAATTTCAGCTACCGTTTGTGTAGTTTGTTTAAGCAGTTTACGGGCTTCCATCAGCCTGACTTCCCGAATAAATATGGAGGTGGACATTCCAGTAAGAGCCTTTAATTTCCGGTGTAACTGAGTCCTGCTGACCCCGGCCTCATTACAGATCTCACTGATGCCGAATTTCTCATCATCCAGGTGCCCCATGATCAGGTCGCGTATCTTGATAATAAATTCATCCTCGATCACTTTTTCGTGTAAGCCGCCGGAATAACGAGCCCTTACCCTGTCTCTTTGTGCTAGAAGGTTCCGGATATGGATCAGCAACTCTTCCTCATTGAAAGGTTTGGGAAGATAGATATCTGCTCCCTTGGTTAATCCCTCCAGCCTCGATTCAACATCCGCTTTTGCCGTAAGTAGTATAACAGGGATATGACTGCTGCGCTCATCATTCTTTAACAAATCGGTTAATTCCATACCGTTTTTACCCGGCATCATAACATCACTGACGATGATATCAGGAATGATCTCAAGTGCTTTCCGGAATCCCTCATCCCCATCGGAAGCTGTAACTATCTCATATTTTTCAGAAATGACCATCTGTACAAATTCACGCACATCCTCATTGTCTTCGATCAACAGGACCAGGTTCTGATCTTTATTCAGCTTATTGGTGAGTTCCGGCTTAACAGATTCTGATATATCCTGACTGTTATACTCCCCATTCAAAATAGGAAGAGATACCCTGAATACGGTACCTGCCGGATCATTCCTATGCGCTGTGATTTCGCCGTTCATAAACTGTATCAATTCTCTGGTAAGGGAAAGGCCAATACCTGAACCCTGATGGAAATCGTTAGCGGTCGCAGACTGATAATATCGGTCAAATATCTTAGGAAGATCAGCTTCATCAATACCCATACCGGTATCAATTACTTCAAGAAACAGAGTATCTTTATCACGGGATACAAATATACTGACCCTTCCGCCCTTAGGTGTAAATTTGATAGCGTTAGAAACCAGGTTCTGGATGATCAGTTCTATCTTTGACTTATCATAAGGTAGTATGATCTCCTCTTCATCAGAGTCAACACTCAGAGACACTCCATTCTCACTTGCAAAGGAGGCATATGCCTGAGTAAGATATCGTATATATGAGATGATCTCTCCTCTTTCCAGGTCAAGTTTATGCTCTGCAGATTCCAGGCTGGATAACTCAAGTATCTGATTAATAAGGTTGAGCAGCTTATTCGAATTTCTCTGGATCGCTTTTCCTTCCTTCTCGGGAATCCTTCGTGCAAGACCTGATATCACGGTTAGAGGAGTCCTGAATTCATGGGTAATATTTGTAAAGAAGCGGCTTTTAAAGGAGTCCATTTCCATAAGCTTGGCTGACTCTGCCTCAGCCAGTCTCCTATTCAGCTGCAACCTGAATAAAGTAAATACCAAAGAACCCGTAAGGATCAGATAGAACACCCATGCGGCATTCGTTTTCCACCATGGAGGATTTATAGTAAAGGAAGCCAGTGAAACTTCATCCGACCATATCTGACTGCTATTCGCTGCCTTAAGCTTGAAAGTATAATCACCCCGTGGTAAGCTCAGATAAGTGACAGCCCCCCGGTTATCTACATAATTCCACTCATCTTCATATCCTTCCAGCTTGTAAGCAAACTGATTTTTCTCCGGATCATCAAATTGAATTCCTGCGTACTCTATAGTCACATCATTTTGAAAATGTGCCAGCACCAATTCTTCTTTGGCCGCAGAGGCAGATAATTTATTTCCGTTTATAAAAAAGGACCGGAGTTTTATAAGTGGAGGATAAGGGCTGTCCTTTAAGCTATCCGGATGAAAAACAAAAAAGCCGCCTGAGCCGTCCGTATAAAGAGAACCATCACTTGCCTCATAGTTCACACAAAAACGATTATCATTTCCGGGCAAGGTCAGCCAAGCCGGAGTCGTACGTTTCACTTCCATACTTACAGGATCTACAGCTGAAGATCCTTCCCGGGATTGCTTCACCCACATCAAACCGGACCGGTCTCTGATGATCTCATAGGTCTGATTATCCATAAGACCATTATCGGTCGTTAGTGTTTGTTTGATCTTCCCGGATTCTTTGTTGAATATAAGTACTCCGATATTTGTACCAATCCAAAGGTTTCCTGTCTGGTCGTCTTCCAACCAGTTAACATTTGCCGGAATACTGTTATCCAAAGCAATTTTCTCAAGAACGATTTTATCATCACGGATGATATATTTCAGTAACGTTCTGCTGCTGACAACCCAGATATTTTTTTCATGATCAATGAAAATCAGATTCATTGATACGACTCCGGGTATGGAATCCAGATATTCCAGATCATTATTCCTGATAATGAACAACCTGTTGTTTTCAATGCCAAGAAACACCTCTTCCTCCAGTTTACTGAGGTGATGAGACAGGGAATTATTATAAAGTTTGATGATCTGACCAGCTTCTGTATCGATAAGAATGACGCCATTATTTGTTCCTGCCAGAATATGGTCCTGATCGTATGCTAAAATTGAGTATACCTGATCATTGATCACAGAGGTATAATTCATTTCCTCTGTATCGTATTTAAGCAGGTTCCGGTTGGTCCCGATCCAGATATTCCCTGCTTCATCTTTCAGATATTTATAGGAATAATCCGACTGGTATTCCGGCGGAAACTTATGGAAGGAATACTGCTCATAATCATGGTTAAGTTTCTTGATACCATTTACCGTACTGAAAAAGATATTTCCGGTGCGGTCCTGTATCATATCTCTGACCTCCCCGATATTGTATTCTCCAATAAATTCGGTCTGCTTATCTTTTCCCAGTGAATATTTCAATACACCGTTTCTGCAACCTACCCAAAGATGGTTCTTGTCATCGATCAGTACTGACCGCACATAAGATCCGTTAATTTCATCTGCCTTGAGAGTATCGGCTTTCCCCTCCTTTTCTGACCAGATCAATAACTGATTTATATCACGGATCAGATATTCATCATCACTAATAGGTATGATCTCTGAAAAGTCTCTTCCCTCCAAAACCTTTTCCAGTGTAATCCCGGCAGCTTCATCATATCGCACTTCGTAAATACCGTCGGCCAGAAGATATTTGGATCCGTTTTTCCTTTCATATAAGGTGCGAAACTCTCCGTACTCACCCGGCCGGAAAACTTTTGAGACCAGGTTAATATCATCTATCTGATCTTCCATATTAAACCATCCTATAGACAGGGAGGCATGGGTCCAGATCTTACCATCACTTACCTCCCTTACAGTGCGGGCCGAAAACGGCAGCCCTCTGTGAAACCGGTAAAGACTTTCAAATTGAGATGAATCTTTTCTGAGCACATTCAAACTGCCTCTATTGGTTCCCACCCATATATTTTGGTCACTATCCTCGCTGATCGAGACTACTTCCGATCCATAAAATCCTTCTTGAGCGGTATCAGCAACACTTTCAGCATAGATCATAGCATTTTTACCATCAAAGGCAATAGCTCCGTACTGCGTGCCAATCCATAATGTACCATCCTTAGCCTGCATTAATTTTGTGGGAGAGTATCGAAAATCATACCGAATAAAATTCAGGCCATTGGAAAATTCAACCTCCGGATTTGGTGGTTGAACCGGCTGTTGAAAGAAAAGCAGTGCATATAGAAAAGCGATAACCATATAGAGTCCCGTTAAAGGCTCATTATATGTGATTAATAACTAAAGAAAAAGCCCCTGGTCAGTTAAGAACAGGGGCTTAAAATTAGTCTGATGAGATGATTTACATCAGGCTTTACTTCTTTTCAGATAGTCACGGAGTACGGTATGCAGGATACCACCGTTACGGTAGTAATCAACTTCAACCGGGGTATCAATACGGCTCTTAACCGTAAATTCAACCACGTCTCCGTTCTCTTTGGAAGCCTTCACCTGAATATCATCCTGAGCTTTCATGTCATCACTCAGCTCGATATCAAAGGTTTCAGATCCATCCAGTCCGAGTGATTCAGGAGTGTCCCCTTCTTTGAATTGAAGCGGCAGTACACCCATCTGGACCAGATTGGAGCGGTGAATACGCTCATAGGATTCAGCGATCACTGCTTTCACTCCAAGTAATGCGGTCCCTTTGGCAGCCCAGTCACGGGATGAACCGGTACCATACTGATTGCCGGCAATGCCGATAAGAGGAGTATTTGATTCTTTATATCTCAGTGAAGCATCATAAATCGTAGTGATCTCACCGCTTGGATGGTATTCAGTAAATCCACCCTCTTTGCCTGGTGCCAGCTGATTCTTGAATCGTACGTTAGCAAAAGTACCTCGTGTCATTACACGATCATTACCACGACGTGATCCGTAAGAGTTGAAGTCTTTGACTTCCACTCCGTGCTCCTTCAAATATTTACCTGCCGGCGCATCTTCTTTGATGTTACCAGCAGGAGAAATATGGTCGGTGGTAATAGAGTCACCTACCTTGACCAGAACTCTTGCACCATTAATAGATTTGATCGGCTCAGGATCTTCTCCCATGTTCATAAAGAAAGGAGGCTCCTGAATGTATGTGGACTCATCTTTCCAGTCGAAAAGTTTACCTCCGGTCACTGGGATCTCTTCCCAGGCTGGTGATTCAAAGATATCACCATACATCTCGTCAAACAGATCAGGTCGTATAGCGTCATCCAGATGCTGTGCGATCTCTTCTGTAGTAGGCCAGACGTCCTTCAGGTAAACATCATTTCCATCTTTGTCTTTACCCAATGGTTCTTTACTGAGATCGATGTCAACTGTTCCGGCCAGTGCGTAAGCAACTACCAGCGGAGGTGAAGCCAGATAGTTGGCTTTTACCCATGGGTGAATTCGACCTTCAAAGTTACGGTTACCGGATAGAACTCCGGCTGCAATCAGATCTCCTTCTTTAATAGCTTTTTCCACCGGCTCAGGAAGCGGACCGGAGTTACCGATACAAGTAGTGCATCCGTATCCTACCAGGTTGAAACCGAGCTGATCCATATATTCGGTCAGCCCTGCTTCTTTCAGGTATTCGGTTACTACACGTGAACCCGGTGCAAGTGAAGTCTTAACATATGCCGGTACCTTCAGCCCCTTTTCAACGGCTTTCTTCGCAACAATACCTGCACCCAGCATTACACTCGGATTAGAGGTATTGGTACAGCTGGTGATCGCAGCAATAACCACATCACCATGCTTCATTTCAATTTCCTTTCCGTTCTTGTACATCCCTTTATTGGCCAGCTTATCCTGGGAAAGATTAAAGCCCATAGTAGGATTATCGCTAGTCAGAGAATTCTCAAAAGCGGTCTTCATATTATTCAGAGCTATACGATCGTGAGGCAGCTTAGGACCAGCAAGCGAGGTCTCAACAGTGCTCAGATCCAGCTCCAGTGTTGAAGAGAACTCAGGATCCGGAGTATCATCTGTTCTGAA
This sequence comes from Balneola sp. MJW-20, assembly GCF_040811775.1. Lineage (NCBI taxonomy): Bacteria > Pseudomonadati > Balneolota > Balneolia > Balneolales > Balneolaceae > Gracilimonas > Gracilimonas aurantiaca. The sequence goes on along the minus strand of NZ_JBFNXW010000003.1, from coordinate 363,622 downwards.
TAATCCCTGAGCTTTGGTGTACTCTTCCACCAGATTAACCAGTTCTTCTGAACGGCCGGTTCGTCTCATATATCTTAGAGACTCATCATCGATCGGGAAGAATCCCATGGTTGCTCCGTACTCGGGAGACATGTTAGCAATGGTGGCACGGTCTGGCAGACTCATGTTGCTGAGTCCGTCGCCATAAAATTCTACAAACTTACCAACCACTCCATGCTTACGAAGCATCTGCGTAACGGTCAGGGTCAGGTCGGTTGCGGTAACTCCTTCACGAAGCTTACCGGTGATCTTCATACCCACCACTTCCGGTACCAGCATGGAGATCGGCTGACCCAGCATCGCAGCCTCTGCTTCAATACCTCCAACACCCCAGCCCAGAATTCCCAGGCCATTGATCATGGTAGTGTGAGAGTCTGTTCCCACCAGTGTATCCGGATAAGCAGTGATGCTGCCATCTTCTTCTTTGCGGGTAAATACTCCGCGTGCCAGATACTCAAGGTTTACCTGGTGAACAATACCTCGTCCCGGAGGTACCACACGGAAATTATCAAAAGCTTCTTTACCCCATTTCAGAAATTCGTAGCGCTCATTATTGCGCTCCATTTCCTTTTCCACGTTAAACATCAGGGCGGCTTCCTTTCCGAACATATCCACCTGTACGGAGTGGTCAATTACCAGGTCAACCGGGACCTGTGGATTAATATCCTGGGCTTCTCCACCCATACGCTCCATAGCCGAGCGGAGAGCTGCCAGGTCAACTACGGCAGGTACGCCGGTAAAATCCTGCAGTACTACACGGGATGGTTTGAACGGGATCTCACCCTGCGGATCTTTAGCATTATAATTGGCAAGATGATCAATATCCTTATCGTTTACAGCATATCCGTCATGCTCTCTCAGAACGGCTTCGAGTAGAACTTTTATGGAGAAAGGAAGTTTGTCAACATTCGAATATCCCAGCTCTTTCAGTTTCTCAAGACTATACAAAAAAGCCTTATCTGAGCCGGAACCAAATTCGACACGGGTCTTTTTAAATTTATCGCTCATTTCTTATGATCTGTTTTATGCTAAATATTTAGACCCCGAATATACAGATATTTTTGTGGATTATCTTGTCTGAACCCCGTGTTTTCAAGGTTTTGCGTTTTACTAATTGCTCGTAAAGATCATTCCGGGCACTTCGAAAACACAATGCGTACTTAGCAAGCACTCAGCCGTGATCTCTCAGGCCGGAGACTAACACTAAAACCACCTGGCAAGACTTAGGCCTACAAAAAATCCGGGTTCATCCAGTCGCTGTGCTAGATCCACTCTGAATACACTGAAGATGGAATTTACAGAGACCCCTATCTCGGCGATGAGATCTTCTTGCCTCAAGTTATATCCATTTGTATCCAGGAACTGCTGTTTGCGGTCTTCATCAATCCAGGTCCTGCCTGCTCCTCCGAATACTACCAGGCCCACTCCCTGGTCGACCAGAATATCCAGACCGAGAATTTCAAAAGGAACAGTTCGGAAATTATGCTCCGCCACTAAGCCAAGGTAATGCTCTCCTTCCAGCGGCAGGTTACGCTGTGTTCTGAATGACCCAAATGGAGTGAAGTAACTCGCGGTACCATCAAGTATACCATATCGCTGATATGGCAGATCACCAATAGAAGTACCTGCCATTAACCTCAGATCCAGCGTGTTGGGGAAAAGCCTTCTTTTAAAGATCGTATTAAACTGACGATAAACTTCCAGGTTAAACCGTGCGAAATCATAGTCACTGCCCAATGCCCCGTCTGAAAATTCTGCACTGAGAATAAAACTGTTATTTCCAATAATACCCAATGCTTTTTCATCACCGGACAGGTTATCAAGGCTTAACGTTACCGAACGGACATAGCCTTCATCGATCGTAGGATTCGGGCGCCGGTTTAATCCCAGTGCTAACGGTGAGTAACTAGAATAGTATTCAATGGAAGAATGCTCTTCCGACCTAAGGTAAATTCGACCGATCATATTTGGTTTACGGAAACGATATCCCGCTGCCAGTGTGATCTTCTCATTCCTGTAATAGTCATGATAATCCGGAACCCCGAGTACATTTAAAGCTGAAGTCAGCACCTCTGGATATAGTGTTGTTTTATACCGGCTATCCGTTGCAGCACTATATCCGGCCGACAGGACCAGTCTGCTAGATCCTTTTAAGGGCCAAACTGAAACCGACCCGCCGTAGCCAGCCTCTTCGTAACCGAAAGAATATCCACCAAAAATATTAAACCTTACTTTCTGTCCTTTGGTATAAAGATTATACCGCCCACCTGCATATAAAAGATCTACTCTGTTAAACCGTCCGTCCAGTTTAAACCCTTTACGTAGTGCTTTGAAAATATTTGAACCCTTTTTGTCATTTTTACCCGTTGAAGCCGAGTCCGGTTTTGTGGTATTATCACCGGAACCAACCGTGTAGCCGTCATTATTTTCATCCTCATCATCAAAGTCGATAAACCGGGCAAGGAACCCGGTAGGCCGGAAGGCATCCTCAAGCGTCGTGGTACTATCGATAGTCTCATAGGCTTTCACTTCAATTTCAGAAAGAGGAATCACATCCACGCTTTTTCGGAATAAGCTGTCTGATCTTATGGTTACCGAATCCACCCGCATGGTGTTATAGTTTTCATAAAGTGAATCAGGTAGCGGAACATTTACCTGATAGTTCGAAATACGAGCTATCTGAGAAAAATTAATGGGAGGGAAACGCAAACCTATGAGGCCTACCCTGACCGTCCCGTTAATTCTCACATCCACCGGCAGCCAATAGTCGCCCCCAAAATTATTGAACTGCTGCTCATAGGAGAGGTCAAAATCCTGAATGGGTACCGGAAAGGTAACCACATCATTTGGTTTCAGATCCACAGACAATAGCGCAAAGTCTTCATCCAGTACAAAGATGGTCCCCTCAAAGGTAGGCTGCAGTTTTCTTTTTGCGCTCACTCCGATCTCATACACGATCTTATCGTCCAGACGGGTTTCCGACAGGATCTTGAAATCGTAATAATCGAAGGCCTTCGGGTTTGTGACCCCTACCACATCAAAACCGGCAATATCCAGATTGTCGTCATAGAAATTTGGAAGGTAACTGACTCCGGCAAAGTTATCGGATCCTTCTATATTCGCGGTCTGTCTTCGCGACTTTACCACTTCCCGGTGCCCTTTCTCCTTATCCCAGAATGCTTCCGAGATACTTTCTGAAATCGATACAATGCTGGTATCATTGGCCAGTCGCTGCCTGGTGTAGGCTTCTGCACGATAGGTATTCAGGCTGGCTCTCCAGATCTGTTTGCGGCGGATCACTTCCCGCATGATCCTGATCGCCTTATCCTCTCCGGTCACTACCACCTCTCCAAGGTCAAATATTGCCGGCTGAAGAGCGAAATCCTGCTTTTCATCTGAGTTTTGCCGTATTTCCCTGCGTTCTGAATTGTAGCCGATATAACGGACCAGAACCGTAGCGGGGATGTCCGGCACGGTCAGAGTATATTCACCGTCCAGGTTTGTGATCGTCCCCCGGTAGGTTCCCTCGACCAGGATATTCGCATTAGGCAACCCCTCACCGGTTTCTGCATCGGTGATCGTTCCTCTGATCACTTTTTGAGCCGACAAGCCGGCCGGCATCATTAAAAATATGAGCAGAAGAAATCTAAAAATGTAGGTCATGGATAAAGTCAGTTGGTTAAGCTCCTGAATCGGGAGGCTTCTACTCAATGTGATGGATTTTGTTACAGTTATTCTCAACTGAAAAAAGGTAAAATCATTGCCCCGTCTCCTTCTCTTAAGCAGATTTTATTAATTCATTCTGTACATCTCTCGCGGTGAGCAGCACCCCCGGCAAATCGTCTGATCATTCGAATGAAACTATATCATTGATAAATTCATTTATATAGTAGTCTAAATAAAAATATATAATAACATTTATTTTAGTCTTATTAGCAAATTATTTCTAATTAAATTAATTGCACGGACATGAAGAAACTGATCTTATTCACTCTTTTCCTTGGGCTTGCCGGATGTAACCTGCTTGGAGAAGATAAAGAGGAACAGGTTTATGACATCCGTATCGAAATCCTTTCCGCTGAAGGGACTCATTATATAAATGCGGTTGATTATACAACAAATTCGGGAACTGAAAATTTAAATGACATCGTCACTCCCTGGGTATATACTTACCGTACCGATGGGAGCATAGATCCAAGTGTCGAAGCATTTATCTCCTATGGAGATAATGCCACTGCAGAAAATCCGCTCATTTGCCGCATATATGTAGATGGGGAGATACAAGCAGAAGACAGGCTAACCGGCGGCGGCTCTTGTCTTGCCAGATATGAATTCAGATAGAAATACTGAAACCGGTTTTAGCATATCATACTGATGTATAAGAGCATTGAATCGAAATTAGATTCATATGCCTAATGTTTGTCAGTGATGGTAAGTATATGTCATTTGAAAATAACAGGGGAGTATTAGTATAATTGATCTCTTTATACGACCCTGTAGTTCAACCGGATAGAATAGGAGCCTCCTAAGCTCTAGATCTGGGTTCGAGTCCCGGCGGGGTCACAACTTAGTTTTGAGTTCTGAGTGCTGAATTTTTCTGCACTCCTGATCCTTTTAAGTCGTTATGAGAAAAAAAAGGACAGGTTTATTCACTTCTTTTCCCACCCTGATTTTAATTTCTGAAACCTAACTCCTTAAATGTAACATTTCCTCCGTTGCTCCCTCTTACCTGTAATCGTTGGTTTTTTAAATATTTTCGAGAGGTACAGCAGATGGGTGCAATATTAAAAGATCCCTTATTTGGAGATCAAATTTGGCAGGGAGTTAAGTTCAGTTTAAACAGATCCGAACATAATGAAGATCTGTATACCTGTACGTTTCATCATCGGTCCTTTTTTCAGGCAAACCGGTACCTGGCCATTCTTGAAGCTGAATTCATTGTACGGACTACTTCCGGGCTTGAGATCTGCCGTAAACCTAAACCCTTTTCAGTTTTTGGCTGGTGCTTCAGTGAGTCAGCCCCTGATCCGCAGTTTCTTATCGATAAGGCACGATATATCATAGACTCTATTACGGAGCTGGAAAAAGATCACGCTTTCATATCCTAAATTAATAATTGAAGACGGCACCGGGATGTCTTCCTCGTGATGTGCAATCATATGAAAACCTTCAGGCTTTCAGCCCGGAGCTATCAGAACCTTCCATAAAAGCGACTGTAGACCGACGCTTAAGCAGCCTTACCTTTTCCTTTTAGTATAAGTCCCAGAACGGCTGTAAATAAAGCAGAACCGATAACCGACCAGATCACCGGAAAGGGTGATCCTCCGATCATGACTTCCCAGATGTATGGCAGGCCCAGTTCTGTTGCGATCCATTTCCCTATGATCGCTCCTATAAATCCGACTCCTGCCGATACCAGGCAGCCGCCAAAACTGTATCCGCTTATACCCTGACCAATACCCCCGCAGATGGAGGCTATTAGTAGCAACAAAAGAAAACTTCCGAATGACATAGATCCTCGCTGTGACCTTATTGATTAATTCCTTTCCTAAATAAAGGTTATAAATTAAAAATTAAAATAACCTTCTCACTTTCGGCATAGAGCCGCACCATCACTTTTTGATCTCCTACGGAAAGGCATATAAATATGTTCGGATATTTAATCCGCAGGAAAATACAGGTCATACCTTATCACTATATGACTATATAATTACATGATCTAGGTTTGCCGAATATCAACTTAAAACTTATGTTATTAAGTATATTTATTCGTGGGTATCATTAACTAACACCAGGAAAAATGAAAAAATTAAGCATCTACACTCTGGCGATCGGTTTTTTTCTGATCGCCATACAGGGTTGCGGCCCCTCAGAAGAAGAACGCCGCGCCCGTGAACAGGCAAGACTGGACTCTTTGCGACAGGTTGAAAAACAACGTATTGAAGCTCTGATGGCTCAGGCTCGTCAGGACAGCGCCGCACAGGCTCAGCAGGACACACCCGAAGAAACCACAACATCCGCTACCGGCATGTTTGCTGAAGACGGAAGTTATGCCGTTCAGGTTGGAGCCTGGAGGTCACAGGAAAAAGCACAGGAAATGGCAAATATGCTCTCAGATCGTGATTATCCTGATGTATATACCGTGATGGTGGGAGATGAGTCGACCGGCAATGTCTGGTACAGAGTACGTATCGGTTTTTTTGCTACCGAAGCTGATGCAGCCGACCTTGGCGCCCGGCTGGCTGAAGAGCTGAATACCGGTTACTGGGTATCTAAAGCAAGGTGATTTGACTACTTAACTACAACTCAAATAATTGGAGTTGTATATCTGCCAATGATTTACGTAATTATAACAGCGCTCAAGTAGCGTCTCTCTTGATGAATAGTCAGGGCATCGCATATGAAAAATGTGATGCCCTATTTTTTTGCATCTTTTTCAAAGGTGCCTCGTATCGCGCCACGCAGTGAAATATGTTTAATTATTCTCTGGTTAGCAGTATCATACGGTATGAGTCAAATTCTAGAACCAATAACTAAAGCGGAATGAAAAACTTCAGTATAGCCCTCAGGCACAATGAAAGTGTGAGTATACTGGATATCAGCGGGGAACTTGATGCCCATACCGCTTCTCAATTAGAGAACTCTCTAAAGTCACTGATCGATGATGAAAACTATCATATCATCGTAAACTGTTCTGACCTTGATTATATAGCCAGCGCCGGTCTTGGTGTGTTCATGGCATATATAGAAGACGTGAGAGCACTCGGTGGAGACATCAAACTAACCAATATGAATGATCGGGTATATAATGTCTTCGATCTTCTCGGTTTTCCAACCCTATATGATATCCTGAACGACGAACGCGAAGCTTTACAAAGCTTCTCAACAAATTAGCGGATAACGATCAGCGTGGCGAATACTAAAAACATACACAAACTCAGGGTGGATGCCTCTACAGAGCATCTGGCCCAGGTACGTGATTTTGTTGCCGCTCACGCAAGCGAAATGGGGCTTTCCGGCAAAGATATTTCTGACATCAGACTTGCTGTGGATGAAGCCTATACGAACATTATAAAACATGCATACCGGAATCAAAGCTCCAATCCGGTTGAAATAGAGATCGGGCATAACAGCACCGAGTTATGGATTTCCCTGATCGATCAAGGTGATTCCTTCAACCCTTCCGAATATAAAGAACCTGATATCCTTCAGCGTATAAAAGACAAGAAACGTGGCGGCATGGGTGTTTACCTGATCCGTAAGCTGATGGATAATGTACAGTATAATACCAAAGGTAAGACGAACGAGATCCGAATGGTGAAAAATCTTTAGGGGCCTGTGTCATTAAACGAAAGCAAATCAGAAGACCGACAAAGCAGGTTTGAACTTCGAACCCTGCTTGAGACCAGTCGCTTACTGATCGAGTCTCAGGATCCTGATTTTGTACTCAATAACCTGCTCCTTATTACGATGGGTAAACTGCTCATCGCAAAAGGAATGATCCTGATCCGACAACCAGCAAACGAACACTATATCGTTTCCAAATCCAAAGGCAGAGGATGGTTTGAAGAGGACACTGTTGTAGAACTGAAAGTAGATGCCAAATTATTGAATGAACACGTTATTTACGGTGAGCAGCACCAGGCACTATTTGATCAACTGAAGGTAGACAAAGACAGTATTCTCTTTAATCTGAGAACCACCAATCATCATCTGGGATTTCTGTGCCTGGGACCAAAGGGTACCAAACAGCCCCTGAGTTCCCGTGAAATGGAGTTCATCGAAAGCCTTTCCATCATCTCTTCGGTTGCGATCGCGAACTCCCGTATGTTCCAGGAGCTGCGTAAGATCAATCGGCGGCTCGACCGTAAAGTACATGATCTGAATACTCTGCTTGAACTCAGTAAGGACTTTAATCTGATGGTGGATCAGGACGAGATAGCGAAGGTCTTTAAATTTGCCATGCTCGGTCAAATGCTGATCCGCACCTTTTTCTTTGCTCTGGATGCTAACGGAAAGAAATCCATGATCGCTTCCAGCGGAATTAAAGTTCCTCCTTCCGGTGATGACTGCAAGGAATTATTTGGCCTGGATGACGTAGTAAATGATATCCCGGAAACCAATTCCTCTTTCCTGATCGACAATGATATTAACCTGGTTATCGGACTACGCTTTCAGGGTGAAAAGATAGGAGTGGTAGGAGTTGGAGCCCGTGCCACGAAAGAGCAGTATGGCCCGGAAGAAATAAATTTCCTTCAGTCTCTGGGTAACCTGGCATTACTGACGATCCAAAAATCCCTGCTGCTTGATGAGCGTATAGAAAACCGCAGGATGGAGGAAGAGCTCAATCTTGCAAAGGATATTCAGAGAGGATTGCTCCCGGACCCCCTGCCAGAGATCGAAGGAATGGAGATTGCCGCAATCAATATTTCATCCAGACAGGTAGGCGGTGATTATTTCGATTTTGTGCCCACTCCGGATGGTGGTATGGTTATGGCCATTGCCGACGTAACCGGGAAAGGGGTGCCTGCTTCCCTGTTGATGGCGAACCTTCAATCAATGTTACACGCTCTGGCTCCTATAGATATCACTCTTAGTGACGCCACCGGTAGTATCAATACCATAATTCATGAGAATACGCCATCGGATAAGTTCATTACTTTTTTCTGGGGCAAACTTTCCTCCGATGGTACTTCCTTCAAATATGTGAACGCCGGACATAATCCGCCTTATCTGTTCAGAAAAGGAAAGAAGGAACCGGACCTGCTCGATGAAGGCGGACCAATCCTGGGAGCTATGCCTACTTTCATGCCATATGAAGATGACGTGACCGATCTGCAGTCAGGTGACCTTCTGGTTTTTTATACGGATGGAGTTACAGAAGCAATGAATCCGGAAAAGACTGAAGAGTATGAGGAAGAGCGTTTAAAAGACTGCATCAGGAAAAACAGAGAGCGGTCATCAGAAGAGATCATGCAGGCGATCATAGATGACATCATGGACTTTTCTGATAACATTCAGTACGATGATATCACTATTATTGTAATCAAGGTTTCCTGATAGACTGCATCCCGAATATGGTTCCGGCACCCTGAAGATAATTCCTCCGGCCCTCAGCCATGGTTAGTATGGCCATGTAGGTGTTATAACGATTCATGATCTCGTTGACATACTTAACCGTCTCTATTCCCCGGCAGAATCCGTATCGGGCATTCTCATAATATTTTCGCTGCATCAGCATGAGTAACGATTCAGAGATACTGCCCCACTCATTTGGATTATCGTTGCGGTCGATAGAAAGGCGGCGTGCATCAGCCACATGACCCAGTCCGGCATTGTAGGTGGCCAGAGCAAATGACCATTGATTAGTAGAATCCAAATATGCGTAATGTTCAAGATGCTCACTAAGTATTTTTGCCCCTTCACGAATGTTTACTTCAGGAATATATAATGAATCCTCCGAGACATCACTGAACCGTGGTAATACCTGCATAATACCTACCGCCCCAGCCCAGCTTATTGATTTAGGATCAAATTTTGATTCCTGAGCAGCAATGGCGGTAAGCATAACCCAGTCCAGGCCAAACTCATCGGCAATTTCCTTGATCAGATTATCATAGGGAGAAATGGTCCCGTATTGTTCGGTCTGATATTCCGGGCTGAAGTAGTTAGAGATCTGAGTTCCTTCTTCAAAATATTTTCTGCGCAGCACATTCAATAATGCCGAACGCTTTGGGACTCCCTCTTCATTGAACCGGAAGTGTTTGTACAGAAACTGATTCAGCTTGGTCTCAAAGTCCGGTGAATTTTTTCGGATCGCCCAGGCTACCGTGTCCTGCTCAGCGATCAGCGGCCCCATTACCAGTCCGTCCATATACTTATTACTAGCCTGAAAGATATTATCATCGGCCACGGTCGCTGCATGCTGGCCGTTTGCGATCTGGAATAATACAGACTCGGTATCCATGTCTTCCGGAAGAATATTTATCTGAATAGGGAAACCTTCTTCCTTTAATTCCATTAAACGGACATAGTAAGAGCTGTTCCTTCTCACGCTTATGGGTATTCCTTCCAGATCGTGAATGCTTTCCGGCTGGAAACCGACCTCGTCAGATACTACGATTAGCTGATCCACCAGGTTATAGGGCCGGGTAAAATCCACTACCTCTCTTCTTTCACTGGTGATGGAATAATTAGCAGCTATGATATCCCCTCTTCCTGAATTGAGTAACTCATAGGGGCTTTCATCCTGAGTAGGGATCACTACTTCAAGCGCAAGGTCGTTTTCTCTTGCAAAAGCTCTTAGAAGCTCATACTCAAAACCAACCTGAATACCACGATGCAGGAAATAAGATCCGGAACTGTAGCTAGTGATCATTCTGAGCACACCGCTTCTCTTGATCTCAGCAAAGTCCTTTTCTATGGGATCTCCCACTTCATAAGGAAACGTACTTGTGACATCCTCATTGATCTGTTCGGGCTCTGAACTCCTGTCACAGCCATGGACCAATACAAAAAGTACAGATCCAATGAACAGAAAAGATATCACTCTTCTGACTTGCCTTAAAATAAGCATATATAGATTGCTTTCTTGATACATTTACGGCTTTGATATTTCATTGCCGTACTTAAGTATAAAAGAAATTTGTGAGATCACCGGTGTGTATTAACCGTATTTAACTCACATTTAGCTTATCTAACGAAAAGAACCCCTGTTTGATTCATAGACCACTCTAAGCTATTATTTTTATACCCTTTAACCTGGAGCTAACCTCTCCTTTTCCTTTTCCTCCACGTTAAAGCTATGCCCGAAAGTATTACCAACATTGCTAACATAGATAAACTACTCGGCCATTCACTAAATAATGAAAAAGCCAGCAAAGTTGCCAGTACCGGTTCCGCTAAAATCAAAGTTGAAAGTAAGGTGGGAGACACATATTTGACTGCATAATTCAATGAACCATGCCCCATGATCTGCGGGCCTAGTGCCAGAGCCAGTCCGATGAGCAGTGGCCGGATACCCCACTCAAAAGCAATCCCTTCAAATACCAGTAATATTACCACGCAGGTAAGTGCTGCGTATCCATATACAGGAACCACGTATCCCAGCCAGTTCCGGTTTTGTCTCACTTTTCTGCCGATCAGAAAATAGAAAGCAAATATGGCGGCTGCCGAAAGTGCCATTAAATTACCTAAAGTCGCATCGGGATAGGAAGCCGTTGAGCTGTGATCAGCATACCCTAGTAACACCGAACCTCCGAATGCGATCAAAACACCAGCCCACGCAGTGAGCTGAAACTGCGTCTTGTATAAGAATCGCTCGGCGATAATAAGGATGATAGGATGCGTAACTACCAATACTGAAGCGGAAGCAACCGAAGTATAATAGATAGAACCGATCCAGAAATTAAAGTGAATACCCAGCGCAATACCGGACATCATCACCCATTTGTGGTCTTTTTTGCTTGCATCTTCAATCATTTCAGACCGATCTGTTCTCAGATAGAAAGGGACTAAGAGCAGAAATGCGATCACGGTTCGCAGAGCTGCAACCAGCAAGGGTGAATACTCAGATACCAGTTTGACCAGAACCGGGGCAAAACCAAAAGCCGTAAGACCTACAGCGAGTGAGCCATAGATCTTTAAAGCAGAGGTATTTGAGTGATCGGTCAAGTTTTAACGGATCCGGTCCATAGATCGAACCAGTTCATCATCTTTTCTGATCGCACGTACCGCGAGCAGCATAAAGAGCATGGAGACCACGATAATAAGCGTACCCAGTGCCTCATCCCACAAGTAGGTGCCAATTCCGCCCAGAGACAAAAGAACGCCTGCAGCAAAACCCAGTGAGATCACCTGGAATAAAAGATCTAATTTAACCAGCTTGATCTGCTTTTTCCGGTTTTCATAAAGAAAGATTGCTATCAGACTGAGAATGACCGGAACTACTAATGCGGTTGCCAGACCATAACCGATCCAGATTTCCGGATCCTGCATTGCTTTATCATATATAGGTGTAAAATATACTACCAGGTTTAATACTGCTGCTAAACCGAGATATACTGACTGAATTCTTTGTATCACTGCTCTTCTGTTTTCTATAGTTAACCGTTCAAAGATAATGCTTTTAAGAAATAAAAAAGGCCTTCCTGAGGAAAGCCTTTTACAATATTCATTACCGGATCAGTTTAATACTGCTTCCCGCTTCTCTTTTCTACCTTTCTTCCTTTTTGCAGACTGATCGATCACGATGCCCGGCTCTGTGGTTCCGAACATGGTCAGGTTCAGGCCTCTTCTGGATCTTTCTATGATGCTGTATAAAACCGGTACCAGTATCAATGTAAGTGCGGTAGCAAAAATAAGCCCTACGATCACCGATATCGCCATCGGTCCCCACCAGGCAGCCTGTTCGCCTCCCCAGTAAATATACTCCGGCAGATTTCCAAAGAATTCAATTGGAGCACTTACCAGCGTAATGAAATCGAAGTTAAATCCGATCGCCAGAGGAACCAATCCGAGCGTGGTTGTGATCGCCGTCAGAATCACCGGACGGAATCGGACCTTTCCTGCCTGTAATAAAGCTGATCGCAGATCCATTCCATCTCTTTCCATAAGAATATCCACGTAATCAATCAGTACAATAGCATTATTCACAACTACCCCGGCAAGGGAAATGATCCCCAGTATGGCCATCAGGCCCAGTGCCATCTGGAAGGTAACCAGACCGTATAGTACTCCGGCTGTACTCATGATAACCGAACTCAGAATAATGAATGGCTTGGACACCGAATTGAACTGAGATACCAGTATGAAGGCAATCAGAAACAGCGCTATAATAAATGCCCGTCCCAGAAACTCAAAAGATTCCTGCTGATCTTCCTGCTGGCCGGTATACTCATAACTATACCCGGCAGGCAGGTCTTGCAGATATGGCGCAAGTACTTCCTTTGATTCCTCAAGTACTGCATTCGACTGATAACCGGATCTTACATCAGCACTGATCGTGATCACTCTCTCGGATTCTTTATGCCGGATACCACCGTATCCATCTCCGACTTCCCAGGTTGCGACTTCGGACAGTGGAATCTGCTTTCCTTCATCAAATATGGTAAGATCAGAGAGTGTGCTCAGATCATCCCGGTAATCATCAGACAGGCGAACCACAATATCATATTCATCCTTACCGTCACGGAATTTAGATGCCTCCATTCCATTGATGGCTTGACGGATCGTCATACCGACCATATTCGTAGACAGGTCATACAAAGCAGCTTTTTCGCGGTCAACTCTAACCTTAACTTCCGGCCTTGATTCCGGCAGGTCGGTTTGCAGACCATCAAGTTTTGCATAGATAGAATCTCTTTCAAGGATCCTCATTACCTGACCGGATATTTCTGTCAAACGGGTCATATCAGGCCCTGAGATCTCAAGATTTATAGGGGGCCCGGTTGGCGGACCGTCCTGTGGTTTTTCTATGGTGATCTTAGCTCCGGCAACCTTATCCTCCAAGTCTGTTCTAAGGAATTCCATGATATCAAAGACATCATACTCCCGTACATTATAATCCACAAAATTGATAGCAACTGTACCGAGGTGCGTGGAGTTACCCCCTCCTGCCCTGGTTGGATCACTGCTGATGCTTGCACCCGAGGTCGCAAGAATGGTATTCACATCATTATAAAAATACATTTCCGGGATAAGGCTTTTGATCTCATCCACTACTGACTTCGTAAATTCAACGTCAGAGCCCACCGGAGTTTCAACCTGTACGTAAATATCCCTCGGCGGAATATTCTCTGGGAAAAATTCCGAACCAGGATTAAAGATGGAGAATACCACTATACTACTGACCAGGACCGCAAGGGATAAGCCTATGGTTGCCAGACGGTGATTAAGTGCCAGCGTCAGTGCCTTTTCATAACGATCCAGAACCCGATTCAGGCCTTCCTGTTGCCACCACATTGAAATAGGATCAAGTACATATTTATTTCCGACCCAGAGAATGGTGAACAGAATGATGATCATGGTCCAGCTCACAAAACTCATCAGTAAAAATACCACCAGGAAAAATGCCCCGATACCATACAGGATCTTCTTACCTGCAGGAGTAAGTTTTGCCTTGCCCGACTCTCCTTCCACGGTCATGAACAGTGCACATATTACAGGATTGATCACCAGTCCCACAAAAAGAGAACTGGACAATGTGATGACCAGGGTTTTCGGAAGATAACTCATGAATTCACCCACAATACCCGGCCAGAATATCATCGGAGCAAAAGCAGCAATAGTCGTCGCAGTTCCGGTTATGATCGGTAGTGCCACTTCTCCGGTTCCTTTCTTAGCCGCCTCGAAATTATCATATCCTTCTTCCAGGTAACGGTAGATGTTTTCTACCACTACGATGGCATTATCTACCAGCATTCCGAGGGCTAGTATCAGAGAGAATAACACGATCATATTCATCGTGATACCCAATGCGCTCAGAATAATAAATGAGAGGAACATACTCATTGGAATGGAGATCCCTACGAATGAGGCATTCCTGACTCCCAGGAAGAATAACAGTACGCCTACTACCAGTATCAGCCCTGAGATAATATTATTCTCAAGGTTACTCACCATATTGTTCACATCTTTACTCTGATCATTGGTGATCTTATAGGTCGTAGTAGGAGGCAATCCCGGAAGCTGTTCTTCCATGATGGCTTTTGCCTCAGCGGTAGTTTCCAGGATATTCTCGCCCGTTCTCTTTTTCACTCCAAGAGTTATTACAGGCGAATCATCCAGGTAGGAGTAGGTTTCCCTATCCTTAAACCCAAAGGTAACCTGAGCAACATCCCGTATATAAACCGGCCGGTCGTTTTTGGCTTTGATAACAATATCCTCGATCGGCTTTGTGGTCTCATACTGCCCTGGTACGCGAAGCAGAAACTTCTTCTGTCCCACGCTGATGTCTCCGCCCGGAACGGTCACATTTTCCTGACTGATAGCAGTAATGATCTCACCATAACTGATATTGTAGTATTTCAGCTTTGGCAGGTCTACATCAACCTGAACTTCCCTTTCCAGACCGCCGGTAAGATCCACTTCCAGCACAGATGGAATTCCTTCCAGCCTGTCCTGCAGGTCTTCCGCTACTTCCTTGAGTTCCGCCAGACCGTAGTCACCCGCCACATTGATCTGCATGACCGGAAATTCAGACAGGTTCACTTCCTGTATTACAGGATCTTCAGCATCCTGCGGGAGTTCGGCTTTTGCCAAGTCCACTTTTTCACGCACCTTTTGCAGGGCGTCTTCAATATTGATACCCGTATCAAACTCGAGATTGATATTCGAATAGCCCTCGGATGATGTTGAGGTCATTTCTTTGATCTCTGAGATATTACTTAGCTCATCTTCCAGCTTCCGGGTGACCAGGCTCTCCATATCCTCCGGTGATACTCCGGGATACACGGTAACTACGAAGATATTCGGAACGGTAATATTCGGAAAAGACTCTTTTGGTATGCTTATATAGGAGACGATCCCGAGCACTGCGATCAGCGCTATCAGAACCAGCACACTCATACGGTTATTGATGGAGAAACTTGAAAGCCAGAACTCTTTCCGGTTGTCAGAGATCTTCTTTCTGGGAACTCCATTCTTGTCATTCATTGCACTCATCCTACTATCCTATATATCCTTAATCTGTTAATTAGAGGCCATGGTCTCATCGCCAAGGACCCTGACCCTTGTTCCATCATTCAGGAATGCCGAACCGGTGGTGATCAGCTCATCGCCGAAGTTCAGGCCGCTGGTAACGATCACGTTCGACTGGTAAGAGGGGCCCAGCGTAATCCTGGTCAATCTGCCTATCGGGTTTCCATTCTCATCTTCATCCAGTACGTAGGTCACGTAATCTTCATTATTCTTGTAAACAAACTGCTCAGAGATCACTACCACACTATCCTCAGAGAGAGTGGTCAGTTTCATATTGGTGATCATGTCCACTTTATAGAAGTCCATCTCTTTCGGAAGGATTGCCTCCGCTTTGAAGGTCCGGTTCTGAGGGTCAATGCTGTTGCCAACAAAAGAAAGTCGGGTTACAAGCGTATCCGAGTACTGTGTATCGAACCAGACATCTACCGGATCTCCTTTTCTTATCACATCTGCATAACGAGCAGGGATCCCGGTCGTAACTTTGTACTGATCATCACCAATGATCCTGACCACAGGCATTCCAGGTCCTGCCATTTCTCCTACTTCGATCATGATATCTTCCACCACACCTCCAAAAGGGGCCTTGATATTTGTATTATTGAGGTCCACTCTTACAGACTCCAGCGCAGAACTGGACTGCTCATAAGAGTACCGGGCGTTCAGTACCTCGATCTCAGATCCGATCCCGTCCTCCTCATAGATCGCCCTGATCCGTTCGTAATTTTCACGTGCCTGACTGGTCACAGCTTCCAGCCGGGATATCTCCTGCTTCAGTTTGGAATCATCGATCCGGATGATGGTTTCTCCTTCCTGTACTCTTTCCCCTTCCTTAACACGGTGTTCTAGAATACGCCCGGAGACCTCGGCAGAGATCAGGATATCATCGGATGTTTCAACTACCCCGACTACTCTCAGATAGGTATTAAAAGAGCGGGGACTGATCTGTTCAGTGTTTACATTCACCTGTTTTACCAGAGAATCTTCTTCCGTAGCCTGATTTTCATTATTACCTGTACAGGATGCTGCGATAAACAATAAGACAGGGATCAAGATCTTGTTCATGTATTTCATGGATACTTATTTACTCGTTATTAATATTCTTTATTCAATTTCCTGGTCTACCATAGGAACCTTACCAACAGCAAGGTCATATCTGGCTTTTGCACTCAGATAGCCAAATACCATTTGGGCATAATTCACTTCTGCTTCCCTGACCTGTATCTCTGCCTCAGTCAGCTCCAGCTGTGAGCCCAGGCCCTGGTCAAATCTCTTTTTAGCCCGATCGTAGCCCTCTTGTGCCAGTTCCACGGCTCTGCGGCGTCCTTCAGCGGTTTCAAAAGCCTGGTCCAGGTCTTCTTTAGCTGATAGGATATCATTCCGGGCTGAAAGGGTGGCCGCTCTTTTTTGTTCTTCCAGATCTTTTCGCTCGATCTGGACCCGGTTCACATTTGCCACCCGGCTCAATCCCTGAAACAATGGTAACCGCACACTGACCCCCAGCGTCTGGAATCTGATCGGATTGGTATTGGCTCCTTCATTGCGGAAAAAATTAGGGCGACCGGCTTCCACAGCGGTCCATTGCAGATTGTAATTAGCGGTTATCGTTGGCAGATAACGGCTCTTCACAGCAGATATCTCTTTATCCTTAAGGTCTATCGTTGCATCAATCACGCGCAGATCTCCTCTTAAGCCAAGTTGCTGCTCCATACCTGATTCGCTTTCATTACTGTAGGTATATCGGTTCATCAGGTCCACCCTTTTCAATGTCAGGTTTTCACCATTCACCATTTCCGGATCCAGGATATCAAATGCATTCAGTTCTCCCAGGATGCTGAACTCCAGCTGCAGAGGTAATCCAAGAGCGATCTTGAGATTCCGGTATGCCTCCTGAACCATATATTCGGCTTCTACCAGTTGAGGCCTTGCATTACTCAGCTGCACTTCAAGGCGGAGGACATCGTATGGATCAACCAGGCCTGCTCTTTCTCTTGCCCTGTTTTCATTCAGGTTTGCTTCCAGTCGGTCGATCTGCGCCTGTTGCAGTCGCAGTCTTTCTTCACTCACCAGTGTCGAATAATAGGCTACCCGGGCCTGAGTAACCACCTGCTGAGTAACTGCGCGCAGGTTTTCCCGCTGAACGGTTTTAAAGATCGTGGAGGTTCCGACTCCGATGATCGCTTCACCTTTAAATATGTTCTGACTTACACTGATACCACCCTGCCAGTTATTGTCTGTTCCGAATTCTACCGGCGCAAGCGTACCGGCCGGGGCATTAGGGTCAAAGAACTGGGCCGGCACAAAAGTAACCGGTATTTCAATATTACGGGTATAATTGATCGAGGACACGATATCAGGAAACAGCTCACTATAAGCGATCTTCACCAGTTCATCTGCATCTTTCACAGAAAGCAGCGCCCGGTTAACCTGCGGGTTATTAGCGATCGCCAGTTCAATGGCTTCAACCAGGTCCAGCTTCAGATCACTGATCAGATCTCCTTTTTCAATCCCGGATTGTCCAAACCCATTTGAAAAGGTTGCGGTAAACAAAATGAAAAACAGGAAATAGATTTTTCCGTTGACAATCTTCATGGCAAATACTGCAGTTTAATTTTGTTCTGATTTTACCGGCTGATATTTACGCCAGTCATTCATTTCAGTTTCAAAAATTGACTCCGGGTCAGTTAATTTCAGGTCTGTTTTATCTGAAATACCCTTCGCGATCATTTTCATATAATTTCTGAACAGTGAACTCATCCGGATCCCGTGTTTCTCCATCAGCTGGAAATGAGGGGTATGACTTTCTTTGTATGCCAGGTCTACCAGTCCGTGCGAAGTTGCCATCAGTAAAACCGCAAGTTCCTTCGGATCATATTCACTCTTAATCGATCCATCCTGCATACCGATCTGAATTGCCCGGGTCATGGTAGTATAGGCTCCGTTCATATTTTCACGGCACATGTCCAGGTGTTCGCACTGATGCTCTGCCTCAGAATCACTCAGAGAATCAAAGAATTTCATGGCATTGTAGAATTCAGGATGAGCGTTGGCGAATTTGATAAAGGTAGCCCCGATCATATAGACCATCTCAAAGCCCGAGACTTCTTTACTGAGCACTTTATTAAACTCTCCGTGCAGCATGGAGGTTGCTTTATTACAGATGCCGAGTACCAGATCTGTCTTATTATGGAAATAAAGATATAAGGATCCTTTACTGACCTCTGCCTTTTCAGCCACCTCGTCCATATTCAACTGACCCAACCCCTTTTCAAGGATCAGTTCCTCTGCCGCTTCCAGCATGGTCTGTTTTTTGAGCTCGCGCTCTCTTTCTTTTCTTTCTGATACACCCATAACTGACTCTTAGTCATTTTCTGAATTTGAGTCAAAAAACTACGGATTTTATACAATAGTTCCGAATTATTTCTCGCTTCTATAGTTGACTCAATTTTATTTGAGGATGTCAATTCATTCCGAGACTTCCAGCTTCGAGCCATTTCAACCCACCACTCAATCCCCTCCAGGGAGGGGAAGTTCTTTGTTTATATGCCGTGCCAGTCATTTCACATTTAACCTTTCACATTTGCCACAAAAACCCACATCGCAATGAGAGCCACATGAGATCTTTGTCCTGATTCGTAATTCGTAATTCTTAATTCCTAATTCCCTACCTTTGTGCTCAATTAAATCTGCATCACTTTGTTTCGTAAATATCTTACCGACCTGTCTCTGATACTGGTAGCAGTGATCTGGGCACTTAATTTTTCCATCATCAAGGTCACACTCACAGAAATAGATCCTTACAGCTTCAATGCTTTACGGTTTATTTTTGCTGCTGTGATCCTGTACAGCATTGCCCGCAAACGGGGTTATACGCTTAAAGTGCAGAAGGAGGATTTCTGGAAACTGGTAGGGATCGGGATCGTAGGCAATCTCTTTTATCAGGTCCTATTTATGATCGGGATCGATTACACCTACAGTGCAAATGCGGCCGTAATGCTGGGTACCATCCCGATCTGGGTTGCGATCCTTTCTCAGTTCTTTACAGATGAAAAAATGACCACCCTGACTTTTATCGGGGTTGTATTAGCCTTTTCGGGAGTGGCCCTGATCATTGCCGGGGGTGAAAATGAGATCTCTTTTCAGTCCAAAACCTTTCTTGGGGACGTCATCACAGTAATAGCCGCATTATGCTGGGCCGTATTTACGATCATGTCCCGGAAATACCTGAAGACCTATAGTCCGGTGCAGTATTCTGCATTTATGTCGGTGATCGGGGTGATCTGCCTGAGCCTGGTCGGAGCTCCAAGCCTGCTCAAACTGGACTGGTCAGGGATCAGCTGGCTTGGGTTTGGCGGCATCATTTATAGCGGCGCCTTATCAGTAGGGGTAGCTTATATCATCTGGAATCGCGGAGTTAAAGTGATCGGGGCCGTCCGGACCGCAGCTTATCAAAATTTAGTACCGGTACTGGGACTCCTTTTCGGAGTTATTTTATTAGGTGAAGAACTCGCACTACTTCAATATATTGGAGCTGCATTGGTTATCTGCGGAATAGTCATTGCCAGACTGGAAAAGAAATCTCCGACATCGCTAAATAGCAGTAAATCATGATCATAAACAATTTTAAGCTGATTCTACCGGTTCTGCTTATCTGCATACTTGGTTCGAGTGCCTGGGCTCAGAATAATGGCAACCAGAATACCACCAACAATGCCAACAGCACCGGCACAGGGATGAACCTTAATTTCGATGTCTTTAATGGCGCCTATTTTATAGATCCGCTCGGGTTTCAGATTTCATCCAGACAATTACCTCTGGAACAGCCTATCAATATTGAATCATATAAACTGGGAGTAAATGATCTGCTCTCTGTAAAAGTGGATGCCTCTCAGGAGATCTTTGTCCGCGGACTTATTGTTAATCCTCAGGGAGACATCACCCTGCCCATGATAGGACCTGTTGAAGTTAACGGTTTGACCATTAAAGAGGCTGAAGAAATGATCCAAAAATCCGCAAGGGGATTTGTTCAGGATGCTAAGGTCAGTATTACACTCGAAAGTCCGCGGCCGGTATACATCATGGTAAAAGGAGCTGTTGCCCATCCCGGTAAATATCTGATCCCATCCCAGTCAAGGGTTGATCAGGCGGTTTACCAGTCTATTAATGATGGCACCCGCGACCTTCGCAATACTTCCCTTTCAAATACCGGTAACCTGATCGAAAAGGGAAATCTATCTCTTCGCAATATCTCAGTTGAAAGAAACGACGGATCCAGGATATCCGCAGATATTATAAGCTACCTGAGAACCGGGGATACCCGTTACAATCCTGTGGTCGAGGATGGTGATGTGATCACTATCGACAGACTTAACATTGAATCTCCGAAGGTGAGTATATCCGGGGCGGTAAAAGCAGATTACGAATTTGAGTTCTCACCCGGAGATACCCCGCAACATTTGCTGGATATAGGCGGTGGTTTCGAAGAACTGGCAGACACCTCCTATCTCTATATTTTCAGAAGAGAAGCTTCCGGAATCCAGAAGATCGAGCTGGATCCCTCCCAATGGAGTAGTTTTATGCTTCAGCCCAATGACCGGGTTGTTGCCCCTTTCAGCAATGAGATCAATAATTCGGCTTCCGCCTGGGTTTACGGAGAAGTTGAGATCCCTGGAAATTTTCCAATACTGTCCGGTGAAACCTCTGCCCTGGAGTTTCTGGATCTGGCCGGCGGACTTACTGATAGAGCACTTCCGCAGGCGGCATACCTGATGAGAGCCGGCGGGGTTAGAAATGAGATCCCCAATAAATTCAATGCAGACCTTATGCGCCGGACCTCTGATCAGCTGGTGCAGGGACTGGAATATCTGGAAGCAGAAACCAGGCTCAGCCAGGACAAGGTGTTTATAGATCTGGAGGACCGGGAACAGATGTCGAGCCTTAAGCTATTTGACGGTGACCGCTTGTACATTCCCCGAAATGAGAACACGGTATTTGTATTCGGACAGGTTAACAATCCCGGATATTTTCCATTCACTGAATCAAGCACCAACGCTTACGATTATATTGACCGTGCCGGCGGGTTCTCTCTTTCAGCTGATGAGCAACGCGTTTTCATTATTAAATCAGGGAATTCCACCTGGTTCCGGCCCGGCCAGACGGACCTGGAATCCGGAGACCGTATCTTCGTTGACCGGGTACCGGTTGAGGAACTCAATTCTTTGAGAGCATATGAAGTGCAGAAAGCTCAGCTTAAAAACCAGCGCATTCAACTGGTGTTGACGGCTATAACTACGGTCACAGGTATCCTGACCACCTATGTAGCTATTCAGAATATCAGGAACTAGAACGGCGGGTTAAATTCAGGATCCATGCCAGGGTGACCAGATGAATGATAATTCCGCTTCCGCTAAACAACAGAAGTGCTGTATATATACTTCCCAGGTAGGCTCCGCCAAGAATTGACAATATCTTGAATGAGGTAGACAGGATCTCAAAGTACAGAGCCTTTTTATGCTCATTAAACACCAGAGGCAGATAAGTGAGCGGCGATAGAAGAAATCCCACGAAGAGGTAAGGAGCCAGGATCTGAGCATATTCACCGGATGCATACCATTCCTCCCCGAGTATCAGACTGAACAGTTTCGGGCCGAATGCCAACAGCAGTGAGAATGGAATAACAGCTATCTTCCCCAGAGTTTTAATCGTTTTCAGGGTATAGGCATTCAGGCTTTCTCCTGAATTAAACAGCACAGATATTTTCTGACTGTATACCTGATACGCTGCTGTTCCCAGTAACTGAACGGGGGCCATACATATCATGAAACTTAGTCCAAACCAGCCCACTATCTCCTGACTAAACAGTGCACCGATTATCAGTGGGATCGCATTATTTGAGGATGCATTCAAGAGAGCATGAAATGCATTTATTTGGGGATACCTTTTATGTTTTTGAGCGAGAAAAGCCGTCCTTTTCACTAAAAACTTATTACGTATATAGTGAAAAGCTTTATCCAGTTTTATAGTCAAATAGGCTGCTGACAGGAGATCTCCAGCTATCTTTCCTAATATCAATCCGCCGGGAAGCCACCCTGTAAAACCTATCAGTAGTTGCCCACCTCCCGTTGTTATGGCTTTTACTGATTTTCCGGTACTTATTGAGCTGTAATCTTTTTCCCTGTTCAAGCCATTTCCACTGATACGGATCAAAGAGAATATTATAATGTTAACCGGAACCAGATATACCAGTAGGCCTATGCCGGAAATTCCGAACACTTCTGTAATTGCTTCTCTGAATACCACTAAAACTATCATCAATATCAGTGAAAGAATTACCAGCACTAATACCGATAGTTTAAACAACTGAATTGCAGCATTACGGCTTTTGGCGATCAAAATGGCGTATTCATATCTGCCGGATGCAAATGCGCTTATAAAACCGACCATTGCTGCAAAAACGGTATAATAGGCAAAATCATCAACGCTGTAGATCCGTGTAAGAACTGGGGATATTAATACCGGGATCGATAGTGCAAGGCCATTCCCGATCATCAGAGTCAGTACATTTCTAATATCTTCCGGGAAGCGGTTTAAAAGTTCTTCTCTCATCTTAGGCACCGAGCAGGTTTCGGTAAGCCTGAAGAAGTTTCTCTTCTTCGTTAGCCCAGTTATACTGCCTGATCACTGCTCTTCTGCCATTCTTGCCCATTCCCATTGCAAGGTCAGGGTCTTTTTTTAAGGATAGTATGGCATTCGCTATATCTTCCGGATCCAGCGGGTCGACAAGTATCCCGCACTTGTTTGCTTTTACTATGTTTCTCCACAATGGAAAATCGGATGCGATCACCGGCAAACCCGCATACATATATTCAAAAAGTTTGTTTGGCTGAGCATCTATATGATTAGGCTCCGGATGAAAAGTTACCAAACCGGCGAAAGATCTTTCAGCATGATCATTAAACTCTTCTCTGGGGATCCAGCCAACAAAATTTACATATTTCCAACCGGGCATTTCCTCCAACTCATTTCTGAGCTCTAGTGGGGAAAATTTACCTCCCATGATCAATTCTATACCGGACTCATTGTTAGCAATTTCTACTGCCTTTATATCCTCGAAAAGACCCCGGATCC
The DNA here is from genome assembly GCF_040811775.1 of Balneola sp. MJW-20. Classification (NCBI taxonomy): domain Bacteria; kingdom Pseudomonadati; phylum Balneolota; class Balneolia; order Balneolales; family Balneolaceae; genus Gracilimonas; species Gracilimonas aurantiaca. The sequence goes on along the minus strand of NZ_JBFNXW010000003.1, from coordinate 339,760 downwards.
TGGTGATATCACCCAGATAGAATACTGCATTTCTACCTCTAAACTCTGCATCTATTGGCTCTTTATCAGAAAGTATCGGGAAATTCTGAATTAAGACCGTTCTATCTGAGTCTAATCGCTCTTTGATCTTTGAGGTAACTACTACCGTGTGGTCAAAAAAGTTTTTTCCCGCGACCTCCATTTTATTGACCAGGTAACTTAGGGTACTTCTCAAAAAAGCTGGGATCCACTTTTTGCTCTTAATATCTTCCGGTACATCTTCATGCACATCGTAGATCACTTTATATCCAACGAACTTCAGAAACATACCCAATGGTATTAGTTCCGGATCATGAAAATGGAAAACCGTATCCGGAGGATATTTAATGCATTTCAGCACCAGGGCCGGAATCACTTTGATCAGCCTGTCCGATTTTTTCTTTGCTACGGGTAGTGAAATGATATTCACCCCATCAATTTTTTCGTCGTTCGGATGCTGAATGATCAGGTCTACATCAAATCCACCGCCTACTAAGGACTTACATATCTTATGAAAGATCCTTGTATCAAAGGACGGGTGCACCGAAGAAATCTGAACTACCTTAAGGCGACCTGATCTATTCATTTTTCGGTAATATCAATGTTACTACCAGCCCTGTTTTCTGAAGACCTTATTTTTAATAAGTTGATATCCATACCCTGTAAAATGTGCAAGATGCATGATCAGGAATGCAATAAAAGATGAGGATGCTAATACGACTGAGGAAGGTGGTTTTTTGGGTTCATTCCTCCAAATTTTCTCGTCGAAATAATCTTTTTCCTTGAAAGACATCCTTACTGATTCAAACAGAAGTATAAATATTGCAGCTCCTAAAATATAATGGGATCCCAGTAATCTGTTTAAAAATAACTGATCCATAAGAAGGAAGATGAGCATTATCCCAATGAAAATGAACGGAGCCTTACTTCTGAATGGTATTCTGCCTTCATGCATATGGCCTGTGAGATACCGTCCTCTTCCATATCGGAAATATTGTTTGAATAAACTACCAAAGGACTTTCTTGGATAGTACCAAAGTTTGATCTCAGGACTTATATATATCTTTCCATTCAATTCTTTCTGAATCCGGTAGTTGATTTCAGCATCTTCATTCGTATGGTTGGATTCTGTAAAACCCTTTAACTTTCTGAGGTCTTTTGTCCAGAAACAGCCCATCGGAACGGTATCAGAGTACCCTTCATAATCCGGGTTATAATGTTTGGCTCCGCCATTACCCAGAACACTCTTAATAGCGATCGCAGTGCCTGCCTGTACCAGGTTCTCCGCAAGAAATAATGCGGCTCCTCCGGCATTTTTAACCCCGGGTCTTTGCAGATTCTCCACACATTTTTCTAAATAGTCTATTTCATATTCACAATGGGCATCTGCTCTTAAAAAGATCTCACCCTTTGCTGAAGCAATCATTCGGTTCAACCCAAAAGACTGAAATTTGTCGGGGTTTTCTAAAAGTTTAACTCTTTCGTCCTTTGCTGACCACTCCTCAACGATTTCGCGGGTTCGATCTGTACTCCCCCCGTCCGCCACCAGTATCTCTTCCAGTTGGTCATAACCGGTGCTCAAGAATATTGATATAACTTTACCAATATGGTTCTCTTCATTTAATGCCGGAATACCAACAGTTACACTTGGCGATCGATATGTACGTGATTCAGATTCGATATTACTTGTATAAAGACTATAAAATTAAATACATATAACTCAGGCAATCGCTGTTTTAGATTTCGATTGCAAATTATAGACAGCGAACACTAATCCTATTATTATGAAAAGAATACTATCGTAAAGCATTCCACCCAGAAAATTGTAAAACATATAATAAGAAATAATACTTCCAAATAAGGCCAGAGACAGAATATGACTAAAGCTATCTTTCTTCGATAGTAATAATGACTGATATGCCGTTTTAATGATCCGGTAAAGGATCAAAACGAAAATAACAAGACCGACAATACCAAGTTCCGCAAATACTGCATAGTATTGATTATGCGGCTCGAAGATACCTGCTGTGCTTTGAGGAGGATGATATTCTTTAAAAGCTGACGAAAAGCCCTGAAAACCAATACCCATCAAATAACTGTCCAAAATGATCAACATTGCCGTTTTGGCCAGGATTATTCTGTATTTTGATGAATCATCAGATGACCCTGCAAAGATATCAAGAAGCCTTTCTAAAAAACTGAATGTAAGTTGTTGCACGGTTCCACTAACCGTGAATGCAATCAGAAATACTGCTCCCATGTACCCTACAATACGGTATTTCTTGCTGAATACAATAATGGCTAAACCACCTAAACCAATTGATACCCAGCTGCTTCTGGAATAGGTTAAAAGGACCGATCCGATCAGGATCATCATTAACCCAAATAAGACCAGCCTTCTGAATAACTTTTTTTCGTTATTGAATACAGCCAGTAGAATTAGGATCGGGAAAGTAAAATTGATGGCAAATATATTCGGATCTACATTCTCGCCGGAGGTTCTTAATAATCGACCCGTTCCCTGCCCCGCATAATTATATGCCGCGATCTCCGGATTTATATAGATCTGAATAAGGTTTTGTGCAGCAACAAATACTGCCGCCAAAACAGCGATATAGCAGATGATCTTTAGATCTCTTTCCGTTCTGACTGAATTGTAGACCAGATAGGTCATTGTCAGTAACACAATAAATCTGAGCGAATAAAATAAAGCCTCTTCTCGTTCAGGCGTATAGATGATGGATAGGAAGATCACACCCAAAAATAACAGGTAATATGATTCAAGCCCGTAAATCTGGATCTCCAGATCTCCTTCCACCACTTTCTTAAGGAAGAAGAACAGAAAGGAAAGGCCCAACATACCCTGAAAAATAGTTATGGGCATTGATGAGCTGTCCGTAAGATATACAGCTCCCGATAACAGTGCTCCAATAATTAATGGACCAACTAGGATATATCCATTAAAGATCCGGTCAATGCTTTGCATTTCTAAAGCTTAGTGCAGCCGTAAATTCCTGATATCGTTTATGATCTTCCGGGTTTTCTGCTTTCCACCTGTCAAAGAAAACTCTGATGAAAGCTACAATGAGTCCAAAAAGAAAAGCTGCAATCATAATATAAGATCTCTTAGGGCCATATTTATACGTTGGCTTAACGGCCGGATCTATCACCATCAATCCTGAACTGGCTTCTTCGTAACTCAGTTTCTGCTGCTCGTACTGAGGATATAGGACCTTATAGATCTCTTCCTGCACTAATACCTCACGATATCGTCGCAAATACTCAATAAAAAGCGCCGGCATCTGATCTACCGACTGAAAGATGTCAAACTCAGGATCACCGATCTCTTCGACATTACCGTTGCCCTGTATCAGGTTGTTATAACGCCTTTCAAGTGCTCTTTTCTGGGTCTTTAGATCGGTCAGCCGTGAGCTTTGTTCCCCCAGCACATCACCCAGGTAATTGATCTGGATCTCAAGCTTTACGATCTCTGTACGGAGCTCGGCAATCGCCTGTATCTGAGCTTTGGCCTGCTCTTCCACTTCCAGGATACCATAACGGCTTTGAAATGCGACCAGCGAATCCTCTGCTCTTTCCATATCCATCAGATTCTGTTGCAGCCGGTTTTCGATCAACCGATATCCGTCTTCCACATTTTTCTTATTTAGTTTTTGAACGGTGGAATCTACCGTACCATAGTATTCGTTGACCAGATCATAAACTCGGTCCGGGTCTTCACCCACATAGGCCAGCTTGATCGCTATAATTGAGTTGAATCCAATGCCTCCCTCCCGGACATCCTCTATTTCAACACGGGCCCCAAACTTTTTCCGGAGTGCCTCCGGCACACTTGTATTGTATACTTCTGCGAGATCAAACTCCTCGATCAGTTTATCCTGTATCTCTGTGCTTCTTAACAGAACTAATGCCTGCTCTGCAGAGATGCTTCCGCCGCCCATCTGAATGTCTGCCAGACCGCTTAACAGTCCGCCCCCGGATAAGTTAATGGAATTTCCGTCGGTGACCACAAAGGTTACTTCCGACCGGTAGGTCTTTGGCCATACAAATGCGATAACCACACCAATGATCGTTATCGTGAGCACGATCATGGCAATGGTCTTCTTACGCTCTGCAAGGATCGTGGCAACATCTAACAGGTCGATCTTTCTGTCTTCGCTCATCTCAATGATTAAATTCTTGTTCCGCCGCTCAGTAGATACAATATAGCCATCCTTACTGCAACCCCGTTTGTAACCTGATCCAGGATCACCGCACGGTCGCTGTCCGCAACTTCACTTTCCATTTCCACTCCCCGGTTGATGGGGCCGGGATGCATGATATGGAAGTCCGGGTATTTTTCCAGATGTGACATCTTGATCCCGAACCGTTCGTGGTACTCACGTAAGGAAGGAAATAATTCTGTACCGTGACCCTGTCGTTCCAGCTGTATACGAAGCGCCATGGCTATATCACACCAGGCAAGGGTTTCATCCAGGTTATAGGATACTTTCACTCCCATATCTTCAATGAATACCGGCATCAGTGACTTTGGTCCGCATAGCGTAACCTCAGCTCCCAGCTTTTTGAGTCCGATGATATTCGATCGTACCACCCGGCTGTGGCTGATATCTCCGATGATAGCGATCTTCTTCCCTTTTAGATCTGGATGAAGTTGCTGCATGGTGAACATATCCAGTAAGGCCTGTGTGGGATGCTCGTGCGCTCCGTCTCCGGCATTCACAATGGCTGCATCCACACAGGTGGTTAGAAAATGCGGTACTCCGGGGCTTTCATGCCGTACCACCACCATATCGATCTTCATCGAGCTGATGTTCCTGATAGTGTCTTTTAAGGACTCCCCTTTCTTGGTACTCGAGGATGAAGCTGAAAAATTGACCACATCCGCACCCATTCTCTTCTGTGCTAATTCGAAGGATAAGCGAGTGCGGGTACTATTCTCATAAAAAAGGTTCACTATGGTTTTATCACGCAGGGTCGGGACCTTAGGAACCGGGCGGTCCAGGATCTCACGGAAATACCGGGCCTGCTCCAATACATACAGAATATCTTCTTTAGAATAATCAGCTAGTCCCAGCAGATGCTTCTGATTGAACTGGTAATCACTCATCACTGTCCTCCTCCGGCACATTCACCAGGTACACTGCATCTTCGTCGTCGAGTTCTTTCACTTTTACCCTGACCTCTTCATTTTCATAGGTGGGCACATATAAACCGGTGTAGTCAGGTGCGATCGGAAGTTCACGGTGTCCGCGGTCTACCATACAGCAGAATTTGATTCTCCGGGGACGCCCGTAATCCATAAGGGCGTCCATGGCCGATCTCACGGTCCGGCCCGTATATAATACATCGTCGACCAGTACCACATCGCGGTCATACAGGTCAAAGGGAATCTCGGTCACTTTTACGTCCGGCATTTTTAATTTAGACCGGAAATCGTCTCGGTAAAAGGTCACATCCAGGATCCCGAAATCAACCTCTATATTGAATTCCTTTTTGATCTCGGCCAGGATCCGCTTGCCGATATATACTCCCCGGGTCTGCATACCGATGATCGCAAGGCGGGAAGGGTCGTTATAGTACTCGAGAAATTGATGGGCAAATCGCAGATAAGTGCGATTTAGTTCTTCCCCGGTCATGATCTTGGCTTTATCCAAAGTCGGCAACTGTTCTTTTTGAGAAGTGAAGTTAGCTTATGTTTAAGGTAAATGCCAAAGGATTATAACACTGTTTCCTTAATTATGGCTGATCAGGCACGCTTTACACAATTCATTACATCTTTCAGGGTGCAATTTCCTTTCATTTAGCTCCGATTCTCGGTATTTTCGGCACCCAAAAATTTGCTTTAAATTTTCTTAAACAGGTATCCATGAAAATACACGAGTATCAAGCCAAAGAAATTCTAAAAGACTACGGTGTTGCCGTACCGGCCGGAATCGCCGCTACAACCGTTGAAGAAACCGTAGCTGCTGCAAAGAAACTGAAAGAAGATGGAGCCAGCCTCTTTGTAGTAAAAGCCCAGATCCACGCCGGTGGACGTGGTAAAGGACGTACCAAAAAGAACAATGCAAAAGGGGTGATCCTCTGCAAGACCATTGAAGAGGTCCGCGAAGCAGCTGAATCCCTGTTGGGTGATGTACTCGTAACCATTCAGACCGGTGAAGAAGGTCAGCTGGTACAGCGATTGTATGTAACCGATGGTGTGGATATCAAGCAGGAATTCTACCTGGGTATCTTACTCGACCGTGCTGTGAGCAAGAACGTCATCATGGTATCTACTGAAGGTGGTGTTGAGATCGAGAAGGTGGCCGAAGAAACTCCCGAAAAGATTGTAAAAGAATGGGTGGAGCCGGGCATGCCGCTGCTGGCCAACCAGGCACGACACCTGGCTTTTGCACTGGGCCTGGAAGGAGATGCACTCAAGAAAGGGGTAAAGTTCATCATGGCACTTTACAAAGCCTATGAGGAAACCGACGCCAATATGTTTGAGATTAATCCGCTGATCGTGACTCCGGATAATGACGTATATGCGCTGGATGCCAAAGTGACCTTTGATGATAATGCTCTTTACCGTCACAAAGATATTGCAGAACTGAAAGATGAGGCAGAAGAGAATCCGGCTGAACTGGAAGCCCAGAAGTATAATCTGAATTATATAAAGCTGGACGGAAACGTAGGATGTATGGTAAATGGTGCCGGACTGGCGATGGCGACGATGGATATCATCAAGCTGTCCGGCGGTGAACCTGCCAACTTCCTTGACGTAGGCGGAGGAGCCAATGTTGAGACTGTAAAGAATGGCTTCCGCATCATCCTGGAAGACAAAAATGTGAAAGCGATCCTGATCAACATCTTTGGTGGTATTGTACGTTGTGACCGTGTGGCCAACGGCGTGATCGAGGCGGTTAAAGATCCGGAGATCGCAGAGAAAGTTGAAGGCGTGCCTATTATCGTACGTCTGCAGGGAACCAATGCTGAAGAAGCCAAAGAGATCATCGACAACAGCGATCTGAATGTTATCTCAGCAGTGCTGCTGAAAGAAGCCGCTCAGGAAGTATCAAACGTGCTTGCCTGATCTGATTCAGCGTTTAAGAATTGAACAAAGCCTGTTCCCGTATGGGGACAGGCTTTTTTTATTTGGGGAATAGGTCCATGGCACTTGTGTTGATTTGGTAACAAGCAGATCAGTGACAACCTGAAAAGGTGATTCCGAAATGACAGGATATCAGGTATCTCAGTCTGACCAAAACTATTGAAGTGAAACAAATCGAATATGTATCCGTCATGCTAACCACTCAAAAAACATGCTTATTTAAACCATCCATCATGAAAAGTATTTTTATCAAAACAGTTTTTGTATCAATTACCGTTTTTGCAACCAGCCTTTTCTCAAGTCTTACCGCCCAGCAATCGATTAGTGATGTTCCGGTATTGGATTCTTTAGAAATAGCAAAAGCAGTGAGTTATTTCAATAATAATGACGGTTTATTGGAAGGACCCGGCGCTGATATTTTAAAGCGTCATATTTCAAGTTCTAAATTCTTCCTGCTTGGGGAGAATCATGATTCAGATGAAATTTCAAAACTAACCGAAAGCCTGGTTCCTATACTTGATGAATCAGGATATAAAGCGGCTGTATTTGAAGTGGGCCCACTGACTGCAGAAAAACTTAAGCAACTGTCTCAAATTCCCGATTCTACCCAGGCCAGACTTAAAGAGTTTAATAGTACCTACTATATTCCAACTTTTGAGATGTCAGCTATCCCTTTTTTCAACGGCGTTTCCGATGCAGCATTCTTAAAAGCATTTGCTGAAACAAACATGGTTATTTGGGGAATTGATCAGGAATTTCTTTTCTCAGTACTGTTTTTAGGAGATGACCTGGTAGCTTCTAAATCAAAGGATCCGAACTATGAACAGATCAAAGCTATCTGGACAAAAGTGAAAGCCACAGCTGAAGCTGAATTTGAAAAGATGCCAAATAATGTGTTAGCTAAAATATTTACTCATCCCGACTTCCAAGAGTTTGAGAAGATGTTCGATTCGAATGACTTGTATGCTCAGGAGGTTCTTAAAAGACTCAATGAAACCAAGCATATTTATGAAAGTCCTCATGAAATCCGGGTAGATTATATAAATTCAAATTTCCTGAGTAATTACCAGGCTTTTGAAGAGGAAAATGAAGATGCACGCTATTTTATTAAAATTGGTTCCTTTCATGCAGCCATGAATATGCGCTCACGTGGTTATTATGATGTGGGTTCTATAACACAGAAAATTGCAGAAATCGAGAATACAAAGAGCACTAATGTGATTATCCCCAGAGCGACTTATGAAGGCGAGGATATTCGAGATGTGGGCGCTGCTCTTATTAATTTTCATAAGAAAGACAGGTGGACGCTCATCGACCTGGAAAAATTACGTAATGATATGAATTCAAATAAATTTCAGATCATCACGCACCCTGAATACCGGGAGTTAAATAGAACGATCAGAGGTTTTGACCTGCTCTTAATTCCCCCGGCCGACAAGAAGCAAGTCCCAAACAGGAAGCAGATTTAAAAATATCTATTAATGTCAGCAGCCGACATTTTATATGCGATAGTGCTACCCCAATGGTAGCACTACGCTTAAACCAGACATAAAACTCATATCCTGGATATACTACCCCAAAAAATGGCTTCAACTCGTCCTGATCTTGCTTGATCAGGCTTTTACGGACACCTCATTCAATCGATTTCTCAAGCCTGAGATTTAGCTCCGGTTCAAAACCCTCCGAATTTAAAAACCAGCCCAATTGTAATTCCCGAAATATCCCGGTTATCAACATTTTCAAGTGAACTGCCAAACACCTGCATATAAGATACCCCAATACCCGGTATAAAATGATCTGTGATATTAAACTCTAAATTGATCCCAGGTTCCAGTATGAAAATGCCAGAAGACTCTATTTCTTCGTCATTCTCTTTAACTGAAACTCCTCCCGCCATTATATGTAATGGCACAGAAAACTGGATTAGGTTGTCCCTTCGGTGAATATATTCTATAAAAACACCTCCGGCCCCTAATCCCAGATTCAACTCAGCATTTTCATTTCCGTTTAGATTGTCTCCGACAAAATCATATCCATCTGCTAATGCCATTCCTACTCCACCGAAAGCAAATTGATGGTTTATGATCCCTCCGCCTTTACCACCGATCAGTATTCCCCAATCATCCATTACTTGCATAGTTCTGATCAACGGACCTCCAAATCCACTGATCGTAAAATTACGTTGACGAGTCGCTTCTTCAGAAACGGCTGATGAGTTTGCCGTCTGGGCTAACACTTTTCTATTGAGAAAAAAGCTGAGTAAGCAGACAATCAGAATGATTAATTTGTTGAGCATGGCCTTTTAAACTTTCTATCGATTAGTTATCAATTAATCTGATCTTAGCCCCGTTCTTTTTTCATTTTTTCGATCTCTTTTTCCACAGAAAAAAGAGCAAAGGGGTCATGAACACCCACATAATGGAAAATAAGAGCAATTCCCCAACCTGCAGTCGGCCAAATCGGCCAAATATATCCGCTGCCTGTGATAGCCCAAATTGCCCACAACATGGCATTGATAATTATATAGACCATTAAATGATGCCTGAGATCAACACGCTTTTTTGCAAGCTCTATTATTTGTTCTTCATTGAGATTGTTCATGGCCTTAATTTTATTATCCGGTTGTTCTTTTAGACTGAATTACCTCTAAGGTCAATGCGCCATAGGTAATTGCCAGAATTAATGCAGCTGTAAATATTCCAACATATGGCACGTTCATAAATAGTCGCAGAACGATCGCAATCAACAGAGCCAGAAGTGTTATGCCCCAGAAGTTCCAGTTCAATTCTTTTTTGTATCTGATATAGTAGACTATTACCAGAGCTGAAATAAAATGACCCATCAGGAGGCTAAAAATAAATATCCCTGTCATGAAGAGCCCTAACGGGAAACCAATCCCGATCAGAAAAGCAATGGCGATAACCAGAGGAAGACCGATAAGGTATAATAATCCGTAACCAAAACTTTTCAGGTACTTCCCATCAAGCCCCTCTGCAGCACTAATAAATGAGTTTTTGAAGAGTCCTTGTAATACTAGAATGACTAAAAAAACAGATATGGTATAGAGAATCCATGCGGTGATGGAGCTTAATCCATAAGTCAGTATAGAAGACCCTGATTTTTCTTCTTTAAGCTCGCCGCTGAAATAAGCCTCAGAATTTATCAGAGCACCTTTAAAATCTACCTGGTCTTCACTGCTCCAATACTCAACATCTTCATAAAACTTAGCCTTGGATCCAATTACGATCTCTTCACTAACAATTTTTGAAGTGTCTCTGATTTCTCCATTAATTGTGACCCTGCTTCCTTCAATGTCAAGCTTCCCATAAATGGTGCCTTCTATTTCAATATTATCAGCCAGACCAATGACGTTTCCCTTTATTACAGCGTTTTCGGTTATCAGCACTTCTCCACCAAAAACTATCAGATCATCTCCGATTTCTGAGTCAACAATTATTGTACCTCCCGCTATTCTTACATCATCTGCTATATATTTTTCAATGATCAGGTTTGCACCCGCCGCTACCAGATCCCCGTAAATACTATCGCTCGTAACAATTTGCCGTCCCGCGGCATAGAGGTCACCATTGACAACTGCATCCACCTGAATTGTTTCACCTGCAAGATATGTGTCATCGTCTTGTTCACTAAGAATAACAGTACCTTCAGACTGGGTTAAATAAATTGCTGGAAAAATTATCAGGAGGATCAGTGATATCGTTTTCATTGTACCCGAATTTCGTTGATTGGAGAAATTTAACTCTCCTTTTAATAACCCTTTTGTGCAAAAATTTACGTCGACTTTTGCTTTAGCTCTGTAATAGTTAGCTGATAATATCAACAAGCATTTACCCTACATAATCTGATGAAAAGTATCAGGATAGTTACAAGAGTGATCATTTCATTGATCTGCGCAATAGTTCATATCCCACAGCGACTGTTCAGCTCAGAGACTTGAGGATACAGCGAGGTTCTTGTTTTGATATTAAATCCGCATAATTCATATTACTCCACACTATTAATGCATAACATATAGCATTTATAAAATAACAATGTGAGCCTCTACCCCGATTTCTGTCGGAATCAACTACTAAGCAACAATAAATTTCTTTAGATAGACAGACATGGCAGCCATTAATTCCACTTTATTATTGATATTCACTTTTTTGTTGATCTCCTGTAAACCACCGCAGACTGGTAAAAAAGATTTTATCTCATTTGACGGAACAAAGATCGCGTATGCCGATGAAGGAAATGGAGAGTTGGTTCTACTAATTCATGGCTTTATCGTTGACGGGGATATTAATTGGGGCGAATCTGAATTAAAAAAGCAGTTAATAACTGATGGATACAGGGTTATAATTCCGGATCTGAGAGGTAATGGAAGTTCTGATAAACCATTAAATGAAGATGCTTATAAAAATGATGCAGAGGTGAAGGATCTAATGGCCCTCATTGATCATTTATCTGTGAAAAACTATATGGCCGTTGGGTACTCACGGGGCGCAATTGTACTTGCAAATTTACTCACTAAAGATGACCGGATCACTAAAGCTGTTTTTGGTGGAATGGGAATAGGTTTTACCGATCCGGATTGGTACAGAAGGGTCGAATTTGGAAACGTATTTTCAGGACGTACTGAACCAAATGAAATGACTAAGGGAGCTGTAGATTATGCGAAGGGAGTAAATACCGATTTCAAAATACTAGGATATCTCCAGGATCATCAACCTGAGACAAGTATTGCTGAGCTTAACAATATTAGTATCGAAACATTAGTAATTGCCGGAGATGAAGACCTGGACAATGGGGATCCTGAGGAGCTACAAGAACAATTACCAAATAGTCAGTTGAGCATCGTGAGCGGAGACCATATGAGTACTTTCAATTCGAAGGGTTTCGCTGATTCCATAATTACGTTTCTCAACAAGAGATAAAACGCAGTACCGGAGAATATTACATTCCGATGATTTATTTCACCCAAAACCTGATTTTACCGTTTTCCGCCCCATAATCCTTTATGCAGTTACTTATCTATCTGATTCAGGATCTGCTGGCCTTAGCCGGTAAGTCAGCAAGGAATTAAATACCGGGTAGCATACAGAGCTCTATGCTTACCTGATCAGGCCTTTTTTGCGATCACACCATCACTGACTTCTTTATAGAAGTCTTCATATTCCGCGACGATCTTATCCTGCTCAAATCGTTCTGCCCGTTTCCGTGCATTTTCAGCCATCTGCTGATGGAGTTTCGGATCACTCAGGATCTTAACCCCGTAATCGGCCATACAATCAATATCATCCAGTGCACACAGGTAACCGGTCTCTCCGTGAATGTTTACCTCGGGAAGTCCCCCGATATCCGAACTGATCACCGGCACACTGCAGCTCATGGCTTCCAGTGCTGCCAGACCGAAGGTCTCGGATCCGGAAGGAATCAGGAACAGGTCGGCAATGGATAATACTTCTTCCACCTGGTCAAGTTTACCCAGGAAACGGGTGTGCTCACATATGCCCAGGTCGCGACACTGCTGTTCGGCTTTCTGCCGGTCCGGCCCGTCACCCACCAGCAGTAATTTTGACTCTATCCCGCTCTCCAGGATCTTAGCGAATACCTGAACCACTTCCGGCACCCTTTTTACTTTACGGAAATTCGACACGTGTACGATCACCTTTTCATCGTTCGGGCAGATCGCCTTCTTAAAATGACTTTTATTCGATTTTTTGAAACGATCCAGGTCAATAAAGTTCGGGATCACTCGGATGTCCTGATTGATCTCAAACTGAGCGTAGGTCTCGTTCTTTAGGTATTCAGATACAGCCGTCACTCCGTCACTTTTATCAATAGAAAATTCCACTACATGCTTATAACTCGGATCATTACCGATCAGCGTGATGTCGGTTCCGTGCAACGTTGTGATCACCGGAACGTCTAAGCCTCTTTCCCGGACGATCTGCTTGGCCAGATAGGCTGAAGTTGCATGAGGTAAAGCGTAATGTACATGTAAGAGATCCAGATCTTCATATTCGATCAGGTTGACCATCTGCGTTGCCAGGGCCAGGTCGTAAGGAGGATATTCAAAAAGCGGATAAGAGTTCACCGACACTTCATGATATGTGATATCAGACTCCAGTGTATCCAGCCTTGCAGGACGTGCATAACTCATGATATGTATGGTGTGACCTCTCCCGGCAAGCCCTTTTGCCAGTTCGGTAGCGACTACGCCACTACCACCAAAAGTTGGATAACAAACAATACCGATCTTCATACAGATACACTCCTAAAAATGATTATAAACTAACATATAGATTATATGCTTGTGAATGAACAGGTAACACAAGGTTTAACAGAAGCATTTCAATGGCATTGAGAACTTACACTGTCGCATCTTTTTATGTATATTTAATTCTGTTTTTGAATCAATTAACTGAGCAGCACCTATGGCAGGTCATTCGAAATGGGCGAATATTCGCCATAAAAAAGCAAAAGAGGACGCTAAGCGCTCCAAAGTTTTTACCAAACACATTAAAGAGATCACCATTGCAGCCCGTGAGGGTGGCGGAGACCCGGACGGGAATCCTCGCTTATCGCTGGCTATAGATAACGCAAAGGCGGATAATGTCCCTAAGGATAATATCGAACGCGCCATCAAACGCGGAAGCGGCGAAGGAGAAGATGCGGCTCATTACGAGGAAGTGACTTATGAGGGCTATGGCCCTGGCGGTATCGCATATTTTATTGAAGCGACTACCGATAACATCAACCGAACGGTAAGTGAGATCCGCCACATCTTTACCAAGCACGGCGGAAATATGGGGACAAACGGTTCTGTGGGTTACCTTTTTGAACAGAAAGGGATGATCCGTATACCGGCGGAAGGACTGGATGAAGAAGAGTTTATGCTGGAAGCCATTGATGCCGGTGCACTGGATGTAAATACGGAAGATGAATTTTTCATCGTTTATTCGACCCGTGATGATCTGTACACCGTTCGGACAAACCTGGAGGATTCCGGTTACAAAATCGAATCCGCAGAACTGATACGGGAAGCAACCACAGAAACCAAAGTGGATGAAGACACGGCGTTATCTAACTTCAAGATGATGGAAAAATTTGAAGACAATGATGACGTCAATAATGTGTTTACTAACATGCAGATGGATGACGAAACCGTCGCCGTTGCAGAGAACCTGAATTAATAGACATTGATCAAAACCTTTTCATATATCGTTTTCAGCTTATTCCTGCTGCTGTCCGCTGATTCGGATGCCCGAAAAGGAAATGAAGCCTATGCAAAAGGTAACTATGCAGAGGCAGAACAACTCTATCGTGCGGCCATCGATCAGGATCCGGAAAATGCCAAACTGTATTTTAATCTGGGAAATGCACTGGCAAAACAGGGAAAGACAGAAGAGGCGATTCAGACCTACCTGGAATACCGCGGACTCGTGGAAACCCCTGAAGAAAAGTCACTGGCAGAATACAATATCGGCACTACCCTGGCTGAAACGGAAAAATGGAAACCTGCTTCACTGCATTTCCGTAACTCCCTCAGGTTAAATCCTCGTGATACAGAAGCTAAAACCAATTATGAACTGGCATTGTCTAAAATGGAGTCTGAGGACGAGCAGCAACAGCAGCAAAACCAGGAACAGGATAATATCGAGCCTTCTGAGTATGCTAAAGCTATGAAGGCCCAGGCCGAAAAGCTGGTCGAACTTCAGCGTTACCAGGAAGCATATGACCTAATGAATGAGGCTATGAAGGTTGATGAAACCGTTAATGCATTCAAGGACTTTATTCAGAGAACCAAGGATGTAGCTGATATAAATTCATGAAATTATGAAATACCTTTATCTTCCTTTGCTGTTTATTGCTGTCTCCTTTTCCTCGGTAAAGGCTCAGTCTGCTGATACTTATTTCCATTCGGGTGCTCAATATTATATTGCATCTGAACTTGATCAGGCTATCGCAAGGGTGCAGGAAGGACTCGCTCAATATCCTACCGATGCCAAGCTGAATGCCCTGCTTGAAAAGCTGGAGCAACAAAAACAACAGCAGCAACAGCAGCAGAATCAAGAGAATCAGCAGGAACAGGAACAGGAGCAGCAGCAACAGGATCAACAGCAGCAACAAAATCAGGAAGAGCAACAGGAAAATCAGGGTGAGTCGCAGCAGGAAGCCGACCCTCAGGAAAGTGAAAGCCAGGGAGAGGTACCTGAACAGATCAGTAAAGAGCAAGCCGAAAAGATCCTTCAGGCTCTCGCTCAAAAAGAAAAAGAACTTTTGAAAGACTTTAAAAAGCAAAAAGCCCAGGGAAGCGCGAAGAATGAGAAAGACTGGTAAGCATTTTCCATTCTTACTAATTCTCATCAGCCTGTTTTTGAGCCAGCCCGGACTGCTGGCTCAGGACTTTAGTGTATCTGCCGAACTGAGTCCGGATAAGATCTTTGTAGGAGAACAGGTTCAGCTGCAGCTTACCATATCTGGTAAATTAAGCTCCATCGATCAGCCTGAGCTGCCTCCCATAGACGGGCTGGAATGGCTGAGAAATTATACCAGTCGCTCAAGCAGCTACCGGATCATCAATGGCCGGCCTGCTACCGAAACGGGCTTTTCTTATGTACTGATAGCGAGAGAAGCAGGAAACTTCTCGATCCCTCCGATCACAGTTCTCATCGATGGTGAAAATTATTCCACGGAAGCCATTTCATTTCAGGTCATAGACCGTGATGATCTCCCGCAGGATTCCGAAGAACGCAATCCGGATATTTATGTACGACTCGAACCCAGCATTGAAGAACCTGTCGTCGGGCAACAGGTGATCGCAGACATTGCACTCTATTTTCGTGACGGCATTCAGGTTTCTTCATACCAGGCGGCTCCCGGCTGGAAAGCAGAAGGCTTCTGGAAAGAGGAACTGGACAATCCCCAAAGAGTTTCCACAACTTCTGAGATCATAAACGGAGTGCGCTATCAGCGGGCGAAATTATTGCAATATGCCATTTTCCCGACAAAGTCCGGTGAACTTACGCTAAGCCCCTTTGCCATAACAGTTTCCGTCCGGAAGACCCGTGGTCAGAGCATGGACATCTTTAGTTTCGGACCGAACTCAGAACGCATTGAACTGGAGACCAACCCGGTGACCATTAATGTAAGGGCCCTTCCGGAAGAAGGTGATTTCCAGTTTATCGGAGGAGTCGGGGAATTCAGTATTAGCCGGGAGATTGTGCCGGAAGAAGCGCTGGTTGGTGAGAGTATCGAGATCATAACTACTATCAAGGGGACAGGGAATGTACCACTGGTAGATAAACCGGATTACGACTTTCCGGAAAACCTGGAACAGTATAATCCCCAGGAAACCTCAGACGTCAGGCGGTCGGATCGTCAGATCTCGGGAAGCCGAACCTTTACCGATGTACTTATAGCCCGTAATGCAGGAGCTTTTGAGATTCCTGAAGAAAAAGTAGCATGGTTCGACCCGGAAAACCGACGATATGTCGTCCGCACTTTACCCGCGGTCAGTTTGAATATTCTGAGGGATCCCACAGCAACTGGTAATTCCGGCACCGATCTGCGACTTAATGTAAAACCCCTGACCGGACTTGCCAGCTGGACCTCCGGGAATAACCTCAGGCTTTATAAAGACCCCTGGATCTGGTCTTTCCTGTTTCTGCCTTTTTTTGCAACCTTGATAGCCTATTTTTATAAGAGACATTTATACAAACTTGAGACTGATACCACCTATTCACGAAGTGTCCGTGCCAAGGATAAAGCAATGGAAGCACTGGATCAGGTGCAAGGCCAGGATATTAAAACCGCATATCACCTGATCCAGAAATCACTGATGCAGTACATAACAGATAAACTGGATCTGCCCCCGGCGGGTCATTCTGTTAACGAACTGCTGGATAAGGTTCGGCCTCTCATCAACGAAAGTGACTGGAATGAGCTCAGCCGCATCTTTACCAAATGTGATACGATCGCTTATGCTCCTAATACATCTCAGGAAGACCTGAATACCGATCTTGAACGCTCACGCGACCTCATCAACAAAATGGGTAAGAAGCTATGAGAAAACTTATAACGGTACTTTTCCTGTTCTTTTTCTCCTTCTCTGTATGTGCTCAACAAGGTCCGCAGGCTTTATTTGACCAGGCTAATGGTTATCTGGAAGAAGGCGCTTATTCAGATGCCCTGAATTTATATAAGGGAATTGAAAGACTAGGCTATAAGTCCGGACCCTTATTTCTCAATATGGGAATAGCGGCAACAGAGATAGACTCTCTGGGACTTGCTAAAGCATATTTGCTTAGAGCTGTTGAATACAATGAGACGGAAGATCGTGCTCAGGAGGCTTTGGAGTTTGTAAATTCCCAATTCAGCCGCCAGTCAGCCATCCTGAAAAAACTACCCTGGGACCTGGCCGTGCAATGGATGATCAAAAGACCCGGACCTCGCGGTGTATTTTACTTTGGGATCGT
Organism: Balneola sp. MJW-20; assembly: GCF_040811775.1. NCBI lineage: Bacteria > Pseudomonadati > Balneolota > Balneolia > Balneolales > Balneolaceae > Gracilimonas > Gracilimonas aurantiaca. The sequence continues at coordinate 322,147 of NZ_JBFNXW010000003.1, read as the reverse complement.
ACTTATTCTCCTGAGTATGACCATTTTATTCGGCAGGTGGTTTGGAAAACTGAAAGACAAGAAATTTAAAACATCAGCACTTTCTGTATTAAGTACCGGAATTATAATACTGGGACTCGCATTCTATTCTGATTACGTGGATGCCCGTTATGACGAAGCGGTCCTTACTGATGATGAGATCAGGGTCAGGAGTAATGCAGATATGGATGCTGACCTGGTAAGTATGGCTTATGAAGGCTATGACCTTGTGGTTGATCAGAAGATCAGCCGGGAGAAAACCGGATGGCTTTTCGTACGACTAGGTAACGGCCAGTATGGCTGGATCCAGGATGAGGGTATCAAGATAATTTAACTAACATACATAAATAAGATTCACGGATGAGTATATCACAGCAATACATCGATGAGAACAAAGATAAATTCGTAGAAGAGCTTTTTGAACTGCTTCGGATTCCCAGCATCAGTACTGACTCCACTAAAAAAGATGAGATCAAAAAAGCTGCCGGCTTTCTTATCGAAAAACTGAACGAACTGGATCTTGAAAGGGTGGAATTATTCGATACTCCCGGAAACCCTATTGTTTACGGAGAGCATTGCCCTTATGATGATCGCCCCACCGTACTTATTTATGGACACTATGATGTGCAGCCATCCGATCCCGATGACCTGTGGGATACTCCTCCTTTTGAGCCGACCGTAAAGGACGGGCTTATCTATGCCCGCGGTGCAAGTGATGATAAAGGACAGGCTTATACTCACCTTAAAGCCCTTGAATCATATGTTAAGTCAGGTGAACCTATACCTGTGAATGTAAAGATCATTCTCGAAGGTGAAGAAGAGATCGGTTCGCCTAACCTGGTACCTTTTCTGGAGGAACATAAAGCAATGCTTTCCTGTGATATGGTTCTGATCTCGGACACTGCCATGTTCGACAAGGACACGCCTTCCATCACTTACGGACTGCGCGGACTTGCCTATATGGAAGTAGAAGTGACCGGTCCGAATCGTGACCTGCATTCGGGTGTATATGGCGGTGCAGTAGAAAACCCGGCGAATGTACTCTGTGAGATGATCGCTAAACTAAAGGATGAGGACGGAGTCATTCAGATCCCGGGGTTTTATGATGATGTGATTGAACTCACCGGGGCCGACCGCGAGGCTTACACAAAATTACCTTTTGATGAAGAGGCTTATAAGAAGTCTTTGGATGTTAAAGCGCTTCATGGTGAAAAAGGATACTCTACCCTTGAAAGATCCTCTGCACGTCCTACACTGGACGTAAACGGACTCTGGAGCGGTTATCAGGGTGAGGGTGCGAAGACCGTGCTTCCATCCAAGGCCGGAGCTAAGATCAGTATGAGACTGGTCCCGGATCAGCATCCAAAAAAGATCGCTGAACTTTTCGCCAAACACTTCAAGTCATTAGCACCTGATACAGTGAAGGTCGAGGTCAGAGAACACCATGGCGGACACGCATCGGTAACTGATCTGGATTTCTATGGACTCAAAGCCGGAGCCGATGCCTTTGAAGATATTTACGGCAAACCTGCTCTTTTCAGCCGTGAAGGCGGATCCATACCGATCGTTGCCGACTTTAAGAAAGTGCTCGGTGTGGAATCCATACTGATGGGCTTCGGTCTGACGAGCAATGCGATCCATTCCCCTAACGAAAACTTTTCTCTCAAGGATTTTCACCGGGGAATAAAAACTTCAGCGCGTTTCCTGGAATTACTTCCAGAATACAGTTAAAAGTGATCAGTTGTCCTGCATAGTATCTTTCTGGATGAGAACCTCTCCAAAAGATACTTCCTGGGCAGCGAGAGCAAGCACCGTAGTAGGCAGACCAGCTATTCGCTTTTGCAGGTCGGAATAATATTCTTCAAAATTACCGTCCGGGACTTTTATACCCAGAAAGACCAGATCAGATTCGGCTGATGAGGAAAGCAGGATCTCATCAAAGGACCTCCCGTCGGAATATATGATATCGGCCTTGGCATCTATGCGGATCTCTTCAAGAACCTGCTCAATGTTATGACGGGTACTGGCTATAGCATCCTCATCATCGATCACCATTTTAATATGCAGATGAGCTTCACGCCAGTCCAGGCTGCTGCTGATCAGGTAGGCCAGGATCATCATCAGACCCCCGTTTCCTTTTAGTCCGCCCCACCAAACATCGATTCGCTTCCGTCTTCCAAATGCATCGAAATCACTTCCCTTTTTGACAATGAGCACATTGCGCTGCAATTCGTAAAACCGCTTGATCATGGAACAAAACTCATGGCGGTATTTCACTTCATCACTGTCACCGATAATGATCGTATTGGGTTCAAGCGCTCCCAGCCCGTATGATTGTACCAGATCAGTAACCCCCTGATAGCGGTCTTTGGATGAGATCAGCTTTACCAGCCCCTGTATCCCTCGGCGGGAAAGAAACTCCTTAATATTCGCCTTCATACTGTACATCTGCTCAGTAGTGATGTTTCCTTCTGAAAGGACACTGGCTACACTCAGTATGCCCCGGTCATGCGTAAGGTTATTTGCAAATTCGATCAGATGCCATCTTTTGGTGGGAGATCCCGCCAGTACCAGAGGATTGGGTCTCCAGCTCTTCGGCTCCAGATCTTCGCTTAATCTCATGAGCCCTGCCCGGGTTACAGCCATCCAGATACCTCGGCCGATATCCCCCCAGGCGGATTCCATTTCCCGTCTTTTAAGCCAGGCAAAGATGATGGCCACAAATATCATTGCAGTTATTGTAGCCCCGGTATTGATCAGAAACATGACAGCAATACATCCTACAGCCCCCAGTAAAGAGAAGAACCAGTGCACTTTGAATTTAGGCCGGAAGGAAGGGCTGCCCAGAAACTTCTCAGTTCCTGCGGCTATATTCAGTACTCCATACGTGGTGAGAAAGAACATGGTCAGCACCGGCGCGATCAGGTTCAGGTCACCAAACCAGACTGCGATCAGGGCAACACCCAGCGTAAACATGGTACCGATCCGGGGTGTATCATCTTTACCGGATCCTTTAGCCAGAAAACTGAACATATCCGGAAGAATACCATCTTTGGCCAGAGCCTGCAGTACCCGCGGAGCTCCAAGAATACTACCCACCGCACTGGATAAAGTAGCACCCCAGACACCAATGAGGATCGCATCACCCCAGAAAGCCATTTTTCTCATGATCAGCGGATCATTGATCAGGGTCAGTGCATCTGCCCTGCTGGCCAGAATGACCGGTAATCCCATATAGATCACATATCCAACGCCAATAGCCGCAAAGGTGCCGGTTGGAATAGATTTATTCGGGTTCTCCAGATCTCCAGACATATTAACCCCGGCCATAATACCGGTCACAGCCGGAAAGAACACGGCGAAGACCGTCCAGAAACCCTCCGAGTTCGCCTGTGAGGCTCCCCACATTTCAATATTCGAATTTTCAAGCGGACTACCGAAGATCAGCGATATCAGAGAAAGAGCGATCCCGATCATAATTACATACTGTGCACGAATAGCGGCCTTTGCGGATGCCAGTGCAAGCCCCGCAACTAAAACAGTGGTAATGACACCAACCCATTTTTCAGCCAGTCCCGGGAAAACACGAACCACACTTTCTGCAAAACCAACGGTATATAAAGCCACGGATAAAGCCTGGGCAAAGTACAGCGGGATACCGATCGCACCCCCCGATTCTATTCCCAGAGAACGGCTGATCATATAGTAAGCCCCACCGATCCGTACCCGCTGATCGGTAGCAATAGATGCAATAGAGAGACTGGTCAGAAAGGTGATACTGGTAGAAAGAGTCACAATGATAAGAGTGCCGATAAGTCCGACATTTCCTACCACCCATCCGAAACGTAAATACATGATCACACCCAGGATCGTCAGGATCGATGGTGTGAATACTCCCCCGAAGGTACCTAATCCGCCTTCCCTGGAGGGAAGCACATACTGCTTGGCGTTATTTATCACTGAATAGTCATTGAATTTACTGACGGACTAATTTAGTAAAAACAATCAGAAATCCATCAGAAGATCTCAGAAAGCATATCCTATCTCAGGAAGCGTTCCTCAGCATTATAACTGATCGGGGCATCGACCTGGAAATCGTACAGGGTGAGTCTGCGCAGATTGTAGAAGCCGGTCCAGTAATTACGCAGTGCCTGAATGTAGGCCCGCCGTGCACTGTCTTTTTCATTCTGAGCGATAAAAAGATTCGTGATATCAATATTTCCGATCAGGTATCGCTGTTTTGCCACCTCATACCTGCGGTCAGCAATGAGGTCTGATTGACGCGCCAGTTCGACCTGCTCTTTGAGCTGAGAAAATTCCCGCACCGTACTGCGGACATTCAGATCGAACTGAAGCTTCTGGTACGCGATATTATTGGCTGTGGCACGCTGCTGGTTTCGGGCAGACCGGACCTCTGCAAGATTCTGTCCCCAATTAAAGATGGGAATCTGAAAGCCCACAGAAACAAACTGACGGCTTTGAGGATCTTCATAAAGCTGATCAAAATCCGGTGAGGTCTGGTTCAGACCAAAACTGGCCTGGAGAGTAGCACTAAAACCGGTTTCCCTTTTCGCTTGCTCGTACTGCTGGTCTGCCAACAGTTCATTCAATCTGAATTCCAACGACTGACTGTTATTTTCCTGTGCCAGTTCGAGTGCTTTCTGAACATCTATATTCAGTTCCGGAGCATTTTCAGGCAGCTGAATTTCAATAGGCTGGTTGTTGGGGATACCGAGTAATGCCTTAAAGTTTTCCTGTGCTCTGAGAAAGTTCAGCCTGGCCGTGGTAAGCGAAGTCGTTGCATTCTGATATTGTAATTCGGTTTGCAGCAGATCATTTTCTGCTATACTTCCCACCTGAAAACGACCCTGTGATATGTTATAGATAGAGTCGTTTACGGTCACGTTAAATTCTGCGATCTCAAGATTGATCCGTGATAACAGAAAATCGAAAAAGCTTTGAGTCGTGGTGAAGGACAGGTCTTCCAGGTCCTCCACATATTGCTTCTGTGCAATTCTGTATCGAAGCGGTTCGGTACGATTTCTCCATTTCAGGCTGTTGAATTGGAATATCGGCTGACGCAGTGTTGCTACCAGAGGTGTACTCTGCCATAGATAGGTATTTTCGTTTTCAAAGATACCCAACCGGGTAATTCCGCTTGAGAGAGAGAGATTACCTCCGGTAGGCAGAATATTCTGGTTAATGCTCAGATCAACCGAAGCTTCAGACTGCGTTCTGGAAGAAAAAGTAATTGTACCATCATCCAGAGTATTCGAAAATATGGACTGGCTGTAATTCGGTGCATCCCCTGATAAAGTCAGGCTTGGAAGCAGGTCAGCTCGAAATGATTTATATCTCCATTTGGCTGATACCAGCTCATATTCAGCAGCACGGGCAAGAGGCGAATTCTGTTTCGCGATATCAATACTCTGCGTTAAAGAGATCCTCATCGTATCGGCAGAGGCCGGCTGCTGCGCCAGTGCATTCCCTGAAGTTAAAAGAATGATCAGACCTACTACTAAACCGGAATAAATTTTATTCATGTCTTAATGCGTGTACAGGATCATGTTGAGCGGCTCTTTTGGCCGGATAAAATCCGAATACCACCCCGATCAGGAGTGCTACTCCGAATGAGATAAAAACGGAAAAAGGACTGATCACAGTGGCGATATCTGCGGTTGCTTCAATGGCGTAGCTGAAAGCCATCCCCAGAATGATACCAACCAGACCGCCGGTTACGGATATTGTCAGTGCTTCTGTCAGAAATTGTAACTCAATGTCTTTCTTCTGAGCACCCACCGCCATCCGTACACCGATCTCCCGGTATCGCTCAACCACTGAGGCGAGCATAATATTCATTATACCTATCCCCCCTACGATCAATGAGATAGAAGCTATTGAAGAAAGAACGATATTAAAAATTCTTTTTGTCCGTTGCTCTTGCTGCAGCAGCTGCTCCGGGACAATGATCTCAAAATCCACCACGCTGTTATGACGTCTTTGAAGCATACGGGATAATACATCCGCGATCGTTGAGCTATACTTAGTATCCGTAACTTTTACGATCAGTTTATCTAGCTGGTGATAATTATCAACACTACCGTCACTGCCTGATGAAGTACTGCCGGTGGAAAAGGCTATCCCGCCACCGAAAAATGCTGCTGATGATCCCCCTTCATTATTGGCCTGAAGATCCTGTGCAGTAACCGAAGCACGGTTGTTAAATCGTAGTAGAACCGTAGTAACCGGGGCATAAACGTCCAGGTTGAAGTTACGGATCCCGAGATTCTCTATGTTCTCGGTCGACACTTCTTTCTTCTCCAGTACCCCTATTACCGTAAGCCACAGGTGTCCCACTTTTATTCGCTTACCTATCGGACTCTCACCGGCAAAAAATTTCGATTTTACATCGTTTCCGATCACACAAACAGGCTCCGAATTCTCCATCTGTATCCGTGAGAAGTTATTTCCTTCCACGATATCAAAGTTACTGATATTGAAATAATCACTGTTCACGCCAACCAGTTTACCGGAACGGATCCGCGCATTACGTATGAAGTTGGTTTCATAAATGATCTCTGGACTCAGTCGTTCTACCTGGGGCACGATCGCTTTGATACTTTCAAGATCTTCAAGGGTTAATCCGGGTGAGAATTTCCTGGAATCACGACTATTTCCCTCTTCATCAACCGTTCCTTCACGTTGCTCGATTACCGGTCGTACAATTACATTATTGGTCCCTAACAGCTGCATCTGAGTAAGCACTTCCTGCTGCGCGCCGGTACCTATAGCCAGCATAGCGATCACCGAAGAAACACCAAAGATGATCCCAAGCGAGGTGAGAAAAGCTCTCAGTTTATTTCGCTGGATAGCTTCCAGTGCAATATCAAAATTGTAAAGTATTTTCTGCAGCACGTTATTTCCTTTGCCTTAATCTCTGGAAGTGATCTCTTCTTCCAGGTATAATTTTTCAATCCCTGTAGTGTCTTCCGGCAAAGAAAGGTAAATCACATCATCAATATCTATTCCGCGCTCTACGATCACCGAGTTTTCATTCATCAGACCCAGTCTCACTTCCTGCATAACCGGACTCAGACCGTTTCTTTTAAAAACAAAACTACTGGAATCCTGCACATGAACTGTTTCGAGAGGCACGTAGAGAGCATCTTTTACAATATCAATAACGATCTCGTTGCTCGTCGTCATGGCCGGTCTCAGCACGCTGTCAGATTCGGCGATCTCTATGATCACTTCATACACTTTGCTATCTGAGTTAGGCCGCTGCTCTCCGATATTCGCAACACTGGTAACTACACCAGACAGTCTTTTATCGGGAATAGCATCCAGACCAATATTTACCCTTTGGTCTTTCTTGATCTTCTGGATATCCACTTCGTTTACGTAGGTCACTGATTCCATAACCGAGAAATCCGGTAGTAAAGCAACCGTTGGGTCCCATGCACTGATCTCGCTGCCGGTCTGCACTTTGGTGCCGTCGCGGTTTCTTTTATAGATCACCATACCATTAGCAGGAGCATTGACCGTAAACTCACTGACCAGATCTCTGATAGTGTTGTACTCATTCTGTTCTTCCTGAAGATCTGCCATAACATCGGTCATCTGTGCTTCAGCCTGCTTTACTTTGGTCTGATAATTCTTCTTTTCCTGCTCAAGCTGTCTGCGGGCTTTATCCAGTTCAATTTCTGCCTGTCGCTGAACGGCAGGTGATTCATATTTAGACTGGTCAACCGCGATCTGCCTTTCTTCCAGAGCATATTCCAGATTGATAAGATTATCTCTTGCCTGGGAAAGCGTAAGTGCACTATCGAGGGATACCTGAGTGACCTGAGATTGTGCCTGAGACAGTTCCAGTTGAGCATCCTGCAGGCGACCGGTAATTTCTGATCGATCCAGTTCTGCTACAAAATCTCCTTTTTCTACCACAGTGCCTTCAGGCACCATGCGCTGGATATTCAGGTTAAACAATCTGACGTTTCGACCCCGCTGAGGGCCTCTGATCTCAGTAGAATTTTTTGCTCTTAGTTCACCGGTGGTATTGACATCTACAACAAATTCACCTCTTTCAGGAGTGATGGTAAGCACAATATCTTCTTCAGTATTACCTCCGAAAAGCGCATATGCAAGAATTGCTGCTACAAATACTATACCCGGAATTAAATATTTTTTCTTCATCTCTTTCATATAATTAGATACTAATTAAATATATCTATTTGGTCTATAGACTGATAGACAAAGCATATAGTTTTACAAATAACACATATACGTGTTTTTAGTTCATTTAATCCGGCAAAATAAAGTAAAGACCTAGTCGGTAAGCGCCCCGGTTTCCAGGTCAAATTTTGTGGCAGGCTGAGTGTGGTCCATCACGTTTTTGATGTCGTTATTTTCATCAACCACAACTACTCTTGGTTTGTGAGTTTTTGCTTCTTCGGGGGTCATCTCTGCATAGCTGATGATAATAACCCGGTCTCCCACCTGAGTAAGTCTGGCTGCCGCACCGTTCAGGCAGCATACTTTAGATCCTCTTTCACCCGGAATCGTGTATGTTTCAAGCCGGGAGCCGTTTGTAATATTTACAACCTGAACTTTCTCATAAGGAAGCAAGTCTGCGGCATCCAACAGATCCTGGTCAATAGTTATACTACCCTCATAATGAAGGTTAGCTTCAGTGACCACCATCTGGTGTAATTTGGATTTGAACATTGTGATATTCATAACCGGCTCCTCATATTTCAAATATGATATTATCGATCAATCGGGTTTTGCCCAGATACGCAGCGCCGGCAAGTATATATTTTTCCCCGGACTTAAGCGTCTCTGCAGGTTGCATAGTTTGGTACACAAACACATTAAGATAATCATTTTTGAAGCCTTTCGCTTCTAATTCGCTTATCTGATGTTTTAACAATAATCCGGGCTCTTTCACTCCATCCTGTATCTGTTTGATGATATATTGCAGGCTTCTGTAAAGTCCGGGAGCGATTGTGCGTTCCTCATCACTCAGATAGGCATTCCGACTGCTGAGAGCAAGCCCGTCATTGGCCCTTACGATCGGCCCCATGACCATCTTGACGTCATGATTGAACTCATCTACCATCTGATTCAGTATCCGATACTGCTGAGCATCTTTCTGCCCAAATACTGCAACGTCGGGTTTGATGATATTGAATAGCTTATTTACCACCAGAAGGATTCCTTCAAAGAAACCGGGCCGGCTCCCGCCGTCCATATGTATATTCAGTTCACTGATCCCGATATTCAGGTATTTATTTCCGGACCCGTAGATGATCTTATCATCGGGTGCGAACACCAGGTCCACCCCTTCTTTCCGGCACTTTTCCAGATCGGAATCGAGCGTTCTTGGATAGGAATCATAATCCTCATTAGGACCAAACTGCTCAGGATTTACATAGATAGAAACTACCACTACATCTGCTTCTTTCTGAGCGATCCGCATCAGGGATAGATGTCCTTCATGCAGTGCTCCCATCGTTGGAACAAAGGCCACGGTCTTACCTTCCGACTTAATGGAAGATATGACTTTCCTGATTTCCTGTATGCTGTTATAAGTATCCATCACCTATATATGAAAAAAAAGAGACGCTAAGCATTAACAGTCAGCGTCTCCTGAAATTGAGAATCTACTTCAGTGATCAGATCTCGCGACCTTTATCAAAGTCTTCGAGAATTTCTTTGATCCTGTTTAGGAATGCCCCGCCGTGAGCGCCGTCAATAATGCGATGATCGTAACTCATGGACAGGTACATCATCTGACGGATCGCAATCACATCGCCATTTTCGGTTTCCATAACGACCGGCTTTTTCTCGATCGCACCGGTACCGATAATAGCAACCTGCGGCTGATTTATGATCGGAGTTCCCATTAGGTTACCTACAGATCCGTAATTGGTCAGTGTAATTGTTCCGCCCACCAGGTCATCCGGGCTTAATTTTTTACTTCGGGCTTTATGCGCAAGCTCGTTAATGGAGTTGGCAAGACCTACCAGATTCTTTTCCTGTGCTTTTTTGATCACCGGAACGATCAAGCCGCCTTCGCCGCCCTCACCAAGAGCCACAGCCAGACCGAAATTAATGTCTTTCTTGACGTGGATCTCATCACCATTTACTGAGCTGTTGATCAGCGGGAATTCCAACATCGCCTTTATGATCGCTTCGACAAACAGAGGCGTGAAGGTCAGACGGGTACCTGTCTTATCCTGGAATGCCTGCTTGTTAGCGTTTCTCCACTTAACCAGATCGGTAACATCAACCTCAGCAAAAGTGGTCACGTGAGCAGAAGTCTGCTTGGACTTGACCATATGCTCTGCGATCATCTTACGCATGCGATCCATCTTGATGATCTCTACATCACCGGACGGCGCTTTAACATTAAGCTGACCGGCTGAGATGGACTCACCATCTGATTTTGGCCTGGATGGTGTACTCGCCGGTTTGGTTAAACCGCTGCCTGAATCTGCTTTAGCTGCAGGCGCAGATACTTTACCGGCTTTGCGATCTTCCACATAAGAAAGGATATCCTGCTTGGATACTCTGCCGCTCTTACCGCTGCCTTCGATATTTTCCAGCTCTTCCTGACTGATCCCTTCCTCTTTAGCGATGGAACGAACCAGTGGAGAGTAAAATCGTCCGTCCGAACCTACACGCTGTGGTTCCGAACCACCTGTGGAGGTTCCGTTTGAGGATGGCGCTGGTGTGGTAGCCGTTGAGACTGTTTCAGAAGTCTCTTTCTTAGTTTCTTTCGGCTTTGATGAAGAAGCAGATGGACTTGCCGCTGCATTTCCAGTGGCTATCACGGCAATGGTCTGCCCAACTTCAATGGTATCATTTTCTTCCGCCAGGATCTCGACCAGTGTTCCTGCTGCCGGGGAAGGTACTTCGCTGTCCACTTTGTCAGTAGAGATCTCAAGCAGCGTTTCATCTTCTTCCACTTTATCTCCGACCTGCTTATTCCATCCTATTACGGTAGCTTCAACCACCGACTCCCCCATCTGAGGCATGGAAACTTCAATACGTTCTCCTTCGTCACCGGATCCGGTATCCGCCTGTTCTGCGGCAGCAGCCTCCTCAGTTTCTGGAGGATTTTCTGCAGCTGTTTCTTCCTCCTTTGCAGAGCCGCTGTCTGCACTTACATCTCCGGCAGCATCCGCATCGGTCTCAATAATTGCAATTGGCTTCCCGACTTCAATAGTATCACCCTCGTTAACGAGTATTTCTACAAGTACTCCGGCTTCAGGGGAAGGAACTTCACTATCCACTTTGTCAGTCGCGATCTCAAGCAGCGTTTCATCTACCTCTACAGTATCACCGACGCTTTTGCTCCATTCGATTACCGTTCCTTCCATTACTGATTCGCCCATTTGGGGCATTACTACTTCTACCTTAGCCATAAAATTTGATTGATTTGCTGCCTAGCAGGCTTTTTTTATGAATTTTGAACAGGACTCTAAAGTTCGAGATTATTCCAATTAGTTCAAAATCCCGATAAAGCACTGCAATTACTGAATATCTTTAACTAAATAGCTGATCACACATCGCTTTCGGCATATTCAGTCTATGGTCATAACCGTTTAAACATACTTTTTCATTCGGGAACATTTATATCTGTTCACAGTTATAATGCAACCCTGTTAATCCAACACTTTACATTATGACTCAACAAAACAACTACCTGGATAAGGTATTGTTAAGAATTTTACTCTTACTATTCATCGGTATACTATCCTATAATCTGTCATACGCCCAAACGGACCAATTCCTCAAAGGTGTAAATCTTGCCGGAGCTGAATTCGGTGAAGGCAACTTGCCCGGCAATTACGGCAGCGACTATATCTACCCCACAAAAGAAGAAGTAGACTATTTCATGTCGAAAGGAATGACGGTTTTCAGGATAGGATTCAGGTGGGAACGACTGCAGCGCTCTGAGTTCTCCCCGCTGAATGAAACTGAACTCGGACGAATGAATGAGATCGTGAACTACGCGACCTCGAAAGGAGCTCATGTCTTGCTCAACCCTCACAATTACTCCCGTTATTACGGTAAGGTTGTGGGCAGCAGTGAAGTAACTTCAGCTGCATTTGCTGATTTCTGGGCAAGAGTTGCCGAAGTATATAAGAATAATCCAAGGGTAATGTTCGGACTGGTCAATGAGCCGCATGACATGTCTACCGAAGTATGGAGGGACAATGCTCAGGCAGCGATTGACGGCATACGTGAAACAGGTTCAACCAATCTCATCACGGTACCCGGAAACGGATGGACCGGTGCCCATTCCTGGTTCGATAACTGGTACGGCTCGCCTAATGCAGAAGTCATGCTTACCATCAATGATCCTGCGGATAATATGGCTTATGAAGTACATCAGTATCTCGATAGTAATTATTCAGGTGCAAGCCAGACCTGCCAAAGTTCTACCATAGGTTCTGAAAAGCTGATAGACTTTACCAATTGGTTAAGAGATAACGGTAAAGTAGGATTCCTGGCTGAATTCGGAGCTGCATTTAATAATACTTGCATGGCGGCAATAGAAGACATGCTGGATCATGTGGAGGAAAACCAGGATGTCTGGATGGCATGGGCCTGGTGGGCTGCAGGTCCCTGGTGGGGAGACGGATATTTTCTGTCCATTGAACCTTATAGTAACGGCGATGACAAACCACAGATGGCCGTGCTTGAAAATTATCTGGATGGTAATGTAAGTACCAGTGCAGAAGATGATGACGGGATCCCGGATCAGACTCAGCTTGCCCAGAATTACCCGAATCCCTTCAACCCGACCACAAATATCAGTTATACCCTGCCTCAGAATTCTGATGTTACTCTTACCGTGTATAATATGCTTGGGCAACCGGTTGCAGAACTGGTCAATGCAAGACAGTCGGCAGGAAGCTATACTGCTTCTTTTGATGCTTCAGGTTTATCCAGCGGCATTTACTTTTACCGGTTGGTCGCAGCGGGACAAAGTTTCACCAAACAAATGCTGCTCGTCAAATAGTGCAGCTATTGCTTGAAATTGATGACCAACGACCGGGCTCGCTAAAGAATCAGCGGGCCCTTTTTCTTTAGACATGGGACACTAAGTACAGCTTTTCCTTCAAATCAGTGATACCGGTCACCAATCATTGATCCAGCGCCTGCTTCAGATCATCTATGATGTCATCCGGATGCTCAAGGCCAACGCTCATGCGAATAAGATTTTCAGGGGTCGGAGATCCCTCTCCTTCTGACGATCTCCGGTGCTCCCAGGTACTTTCAATGCCGCCAAGGCTTGTCGCCCGCCTTACTAATTTTGTGCCTGCTACCGCTTTTAGTGCTTCCTCTTTTCCTCCTCTAATCAAAAAGGAGATCATACCCCCGAATCCGGACATCTCTTCCTTCGCAATATTATGTCCGGGATGAGCTTTCAAACCCGGGAAATAAACCTTCTCTATTTTTATATGGTCATCCAGAAATGAAGCCACCTTTACGGCGTTCTCATTATGCCCTCTCATTCGGTAGGGAAAAGAGCGTATACTTCTGCATAACAACCAGCAGTCTCGTGGTGATGGTACTGCTCCCTGTTTTGTCTGGATATCCCTGATCCTGCTGAATATCCCTGCCTCTTTTCTTGCAATTACGGCACCACCGAGAATATCGCTATGCCCGCCCAGATATTTCGTGGTGGACTGTATAACCAGGTCAGCTCCCATCTCCAGAGGTTTCATATTGTATGGAGTAGGCCAGGTATTATCTACCGCTACGAGTACATCATTAGCGTGTGCGATCCTGACGGTCTCTTTAATACTGGTGATCCTCATCTGTGGATTAGAGGGGGTCTCCACCATGATCAGTCGGGTACGGTCCGTGATCGCATCCTGAATAATTTCCGGATCTGTCTGATCAATAAATTTTGCATCAAGGCCCCAGCTATCCGCAAATTCATGGATAAGGACCCTGGTACCGTGATATACGTCTTCCGGCAGCAGAACCTCACTGCCCCTTCCCAGCGACTGTAACACGGAGGTTATTGCGGCTACTCCGGATGAAAAAGCTGCTGCTGCTTCTCCGTTCTCCAGCTGAGCCAGAACCGATTCCAGCTGACGGCGATTGGGGTTTTGCATTCTGGTATATTTCAGGTCTCCTTCTCTACTGCCCTGAACTGAATGCTCATAAATGGTAGAGGACTCTAAAGGCGGAACGATAGACGCATTATCTCCACCATGTTCCATGCCTGCATGTATGGCTATGGTCTCTAGATTCTTTTTCTTGTTCATATATTTATGGATCGGATTGCCCGGATACGTTGTATGACCGGAGGATGGGAATAATTCAGGAAAACATAAAGAGGATGTGGAGTCAGATTAGATAAATTATCCTTCGATAACTTTTTAAGGGTTGATATCATATCCTCTTTGCTCTTTGTTGTCCTTGCGGCGAACTCATCTGCCTCAAACTCGTGCTTACGACTGAATATCTGCATCACTACCGAAAGTATCATTTCCACGGGAGTATAAAGCAGACCAAAAAAGATCAATCCTGCATATACAGAGATCTCTTCCATGTAGAAAGCATCAAACAGCGGTTTAAAATCCAGAAATAAGGAGAGCAGGAAGAACAGCACACCAGTATGAATAATACTTATGACCATATTCTTGATGATATGCTTTTTCTTGTAGTGCCCTATCTCATGTGCCAGCACCGCCACCAGTTCTGAGGTGGTGTGATTCTCAATCAGGGTGTCAAAAAGAGCGATCCTCTTATTCTTCCCGAAACCGGTAAAAAATGCATTGGATTTACTGGAGCGTTTGGATCCGTCCATCACAAAAAGGCCGGCCAGAGGGAAGTTTACTTTATCAGTATATGATTCGATCGCCTCTCTTAGTTCCCCTTCCTCCAACGGTGTAAACTTATTAAATAGCGGCATGATCCAGGTGGGTGCCACATACTGCATAATCAAAGTAAATAAAGTGACCGCACCCCATGCATAAAGCCAGGCAAGTTCACCAGCATACATAAAGAACCAAAGTATACCGGCGAGAAGCGGAACTCCGATGATCAGACTCAGAGCAAGTCCTTTAAAAAGATCGGCCACGAAAGTACCCGGGGTAGTCTTATTGAAACCAAATCGTTCTTCGATCACAAAAGTAGAATAGATACTAAACGGAAGAGAAATAATGGTCTTAGCGATGATCAGAGTGCCGATAAAGGCTAATCCGGTGACCAATGGATCAAAACCAAAGGTACTTAGCCACTGATCCAACATATTAAAGCCCCCCATGAACCAAAAAATCAGCAGTAGAAGCAGGTCAAAAGTTCCGGTTATAAAACCAAACCTGGTTTTAACCCGGGTATACTCCTGAGATCGTGCATAACGCTCCTCGTCATAGACTCCTTCAAATTCAGCAGGCAATTCCTTCTTAAGTGCGCTCAGGTTATAAAGATCAGAGATCACACTAAGGCTGAATTCCAGCAATAGTGCTATTAATATGATCCAGCCGTAAATATTCAGTTCCACAATTTTCAGTTTTATTCCGATTACTGACCATTTGATGATAAGGACTATAGACTGATATCCCCAACCACAAAATTACACTAACATTTGTGCTTTTGATGGAACCTCTGACTATATTTAGTTTAATGTTAAACAAATGAACTATCATAGCTTCGGAAGGGTTCTGTCAGTGAAATTAAAAGAAATTACGATCATGCAACATCATAAAGGTATACATCACATCACCGTTCTGGCCGGAGACGCCCTAAGAAATGTAGACTTCTACACGCAGGTACTGGGTATGCGATTAGTTAAAAAGAGTGTCAACCAGGATGATCCCGGAACCTATCATCTGTTTTACGGAAATCATTCCGCAAACCCCGGATCCAGCCTGACCTTTTTCCCCTGGCCGAATGCTGTTAAAGGTGAGCCGGGTACAGGTGAGGCAGTCAATGTAGGATTACAGGTACCTGAAAAATCTGCTTCATTCTGGAATGAACGCCTTAAAAAATACGAGATTCCGTTTGAAGAGATCACCATATTCGGCCGCAATGCCTATCGTTTTCAGGATCCTGATGGTCTGGAGCTGGACCTGGTCTTTGAGGGATCGGCTAAGGAAAAAGTAGATAACGTGGAATATGTAATCCCTGCTGAAGTTTGTATTCAGGGATTCTGGGGTACCCGTTTGAACCTTACGGAAAAACAGGGTACAGAATTCATCCTGAAAGAACTCTTCGAATTTGAACTAAAAGAGGAACAGGGTAACCAATATCTCTACCAGACGGACGCACCGGTGGGTCACTCAGTGATCATTGAGATCAGTGAGGAAAAAAGAGGAAAGAACGGGCGGGGTATTATACACCATGTGGCATTCAGGGCTGAAAACAGGGAGGAGCTGGATGAGATGCGTAAGACCATTGGCGGCTTCGGCCTCCATCCTACGCAGATCATAGACCGCCACTGGTTCCGATCTGTTTACTATCGGGAGCCGGGAGGTGTGTTATTTGAAATGGCTTCAGATGATCCCGGGTACACCGTTGATGAGGAGTTCGAAATGCTGGGCGAAAAACTGATCCTGCCGCCATGGCTGGAGTCTAAAAGATCACAGATCGAATCGATACTACCTGAAATAAATATCAGCAGTTGATCCATCCGCTCTACTTAATCATTCCAAAAATTATTTTTCATGAGTTTATTTAAAGCTGACAAAGAAAATCCGTTTAGCGGCCCGCATCAGGGCCAGAGAATCGCCGAAAGAAATGATCCCTCTGATGCAAAGGCCGCATTCATTATGGTGCATGGACGCGGAGCCAGCGCCCCCAGTATACTTACTCTTGCAGACGAAATAGAACCGGAGAGCATTTACTATACTGCTCCTCAGGCAAGCGGCAGCACCTGGTACCCTTATTCATTTCTTCAGCCTACTGAGAGAAATGAACCAGGCATCAGTTCAGGACTTCAGGCGATCTATGATATTAGAGAAATGCTAAAGGAAAAAGGCTTCAGCAGTGAACAGATTTTCATACTAGGCTTCTCTCAGGGAGCATGTCTGGCATCTGAATTCGTAGCCCGTCATCCTGGAAGATATGCCGGGCTGATTGTGTTGAGCGGGGGCCTCATTGGAGATTCCGTGAATCCCTCTGTCTACTCCGGAGACCTGGAAGGTACACCGGTATTCATGGGCTGCAGTGATATAGATCCCCATATACCTGTTGAAAGAGTTCATGCCACTGCAGAAGTATTTTCAAAACTCAATGCGAAAGTAAGTAAAAAGATCTATCCCGGAATGGGTCACCTTGTCAACCATGATGAGATTAAGCATATTCAGGAGATCGTATCCGGTGTAGTAAATAAATAGATCATCCACCGGTTTACCTTTATTTTGAAATCGGATCATTATGGAAATACTCTGGCTTCTGATGGCCTATATTTTTGGCCTTGGAGTTTCCCGTCTGAAACTCCCCCCCTTGGTAGGCTATCTGCTGGCTGGTATTATTCTGTCCTTTTTTGGGATTACGCCCACCGATTCCTTACATGAAATAGGTCATCTCGGTGTACTTTTCTTATTATTTACCGTCGGACTTCACCTCAGGTTCAAGAGTATTCTGCGTCTGGAAGTCATCGGAGCCGGTGGTATCCACTTACTTATATCCGGGGCGGTATTTGCAGGAGTGGCTTATGCTTTCGGATACGAAGTCATACCCTCACTGATCATCGGTACTTTGTTGGGTTTCTCCAGTACAGTTCTTGCAGCCAAAGCGCTTGAAGCACGAGGAGAACTGGGAGCTTTTCATGCAAGAGTTTCAATAGGCATACTGATCCTTCAGGATATCGTCGCCATTGTGGTTCTAGCGCTCACCGGAGGGGGCTCGCCTTCAGTCTGGTCCCTCCTGTTGCTTGGTCTTCCTTTCCTGAGACCCTTACTGATCCGAATAGTAGTAGCCAGCGGACATTCTGAACTGCAACTACTGTCCGGCCTCCTGTTAGCAATTGGCGGCGGCGCTTTGTTCGAAGTAATGGGACTGTCATCTGAGTTGGGGGCGCTGGCAGCCGGAGCATTATTATCAGGGCACAGAACTGCGGATGAGCTTTCTGAAAAACTATGGGGCATTAAAGAAGCCTTTCTGATCGGCTTCTTCTTCGAAGTGGGTCTCAACGGACTACCGGGTGGGGAGGTCATAAACTTTGCCCTGCTGGTTCTTGCATTACTTCCGCTGAAATCAGTCTTGTTTTTCTTCCTGCTCATCTTTTTTAAACTGAGATCCAGAAACTCCTTCATGGTTACTGCCACACTCAGCTCATACAGTGAATTTACTCTTATAGCCGGCGGGGTTGCTGCTGCCGGAGGCTTTATTTCCACAGATATTGTAACCGGACTGGCACTAATTACGGCTGCCTCATATGTGATCAATGCACCGCTTACAGCGAATTCCAATTCGATATGGGCAAGACTTGAACATAAACTTGTACCACTGGAAAGAAACACCAAACATCCAGGGCAGCAGGTGGTCTCTTTGGGAGGAGCGGAGTACCTGGTGGTCGGAATGGGACAAGCCGGCACCTCAGCCTATGAAAGTTTGAAATTCAAGGAGAAGAAAGTGACCGGCATGGAAGTTGACCCTGCCAAGATAGAAGCTAATCTGAAAGAAAAGCGCAGAGTAGTGTATGGAGATGCGCAGGATCCTGAATTATGGGAAAATCTTGATCTGAGCGGTGTCCGATCAGTCATTCTGGCTATTGCAAATGAGGGTACAAAGGTGGAGGCAACAACCCTGATGAGAAAATACGGGTATAAAGGCAGTATCGTAGCCCTGACCATGCGCAGTGATGAGTATAAAGCACTTCAGGAGGCCGGGGCAACTTCTGTTTGTCTGCCTATGGCTCAGGCCGGAAAAAAACTAGCCGAACTTAGTATGGATGAAATTGAGAATTCATCCTCTTTCAATCTTATAATCGAATAATATGTCTGATCTGAAGCAACCATATACTGAAAACGACCACCAAACCGGGACAAAAAATGCCCCTGTCACCATTGTACAATATGGTGATTATGAATGCCCTTACAGCAGACTGGGACACCGGTTTATTAAAAAGATCCTGAAAGATGATCAGATAGCTGTCTCTTTTATATTCCGGCACTTCCCGCTGAAGAAACTCCATACACATGCTGAATTAAGTGCCTGGGTTGCTGAGAGTGCTGCCAATCAGCAGAAGTTCTGGGAAATGCATAACCTTCTCTTCGATCATAATGACAATCTTCGTTCAGATCTTATCATGGATCTGGCTAAAAGACTTGACCTGGATATGAACAGGCTTCAGAAAGATATTGACAGTGACAAAGTAAGAAGTAAAGTACGCGATGATATTCGTGGAGGGCTAAACAGCGGAGTAAAAGAGACCCCGGCTTTCTTCATTAACGGTGAAAGATATAAAGGAGAACTTGATGCTCCTGACATCAAAAAAGCTATAAAAGAGGAGATCGTTTAATATGGCCTGTTTACATAAAGACCAGATCCTGATCAAATCAACAGATACTACCGTTTGTCCCGAGTGTGTGGAGCAGGGTGACGAATGGGTTCATCTTCGCATGTGTCTGACATGCGGTATGGTGGGGTGTTGTGATTCTTCAGTAAACCAACACGCCCGGAAACACTATGAGGAAAGCGGTCACATGCTAATCCGCTCGATTGAACCCGGCGAAGAATGGGGCTGGTGCTATATTGATGAGACCTATTTCAGAGTCAGATAAATATCCCGCAACAAGCTACCTGATCTATAAAGGTCATTTGAATCAGAAATCGACTCCTATTTTGCCTTTGATCTTATTTTTCAGACTGTCTTCCAGTTCTTTCTTCTTCTTTTCGAGTTCTTCTCTCTTTTTTTCCAGAGCCTTGACCTGTTCATCTACTTTCTGCTGAATCACAGAGGCTTTTTCCCTCAGCTCCGTTTCTTTCTGATCCTTCAGGGCGAGCAGTTCTTCCTTCTTGCCATCAACCCTTGATGCTACTTCTGACTCTATCTTCTGTCTTGCATCAGCTACTTCTTTACTGACTGTTTCTCTGAGAGCTTTAACAAAAAGATCATCCAGGTTTGATCTCAATCTTATACGAAGGGGTCCGTCCACATTATCAATCAGTGCCGTGGCATTTATATTATCAGTACCGCTAATAGCAGACCGGATCAGCTGCTGAATTCTTCCGCCTCCCGGATTCTCGCCAAAATTAAAATTGATGTTACTGGCCCGGTATTCGATCTCCGAATCAATTCTTCTGCCGATTACATCCAGATCAATCTGGATAGTACCTTCCCCTGAGTTCAGCTTGTAGGGAAGCAGTTCAGAGGGTGATATTCGGGTGTCTTTTAACTGAAAACCGTTATAAACAGCCTGAAAGGTTTCTCTGGGCTTTTCTTCCAGGTAATTTAATTCTCCTTTAATGCTCAGACTGTCTCCGGCCCGGCCAGCTCCGCCTATATTAACTACCGTTGGAAATCCGCTCTTTAGCTGATCACTACTGATGTGGGTCACGACCCCTTCAAGAGAAATCTCATTTTTGGTGCGTCCACTGAGACTGACTTTTTTGATCCACAGATCCGGCCAGTCATATTTATCAGAAAACTCATAATTGATGCCCTCATATCTTTCGATCTTATCGGTACCGTCATCGGCTAAACGGTTACTGTATTCACGTGCCATGGCAATGTATATCAGGTAGCTGGCATAGTCTCCCAGCAGGTTCTCTCCAAACAATAATTTGCCAATATTCTGAGCACTGAGATCGGGCAGTTTCGCAAGGCTCATTGCTCTTTTGTAATCCTGACTGATCCAGTTGTCGACCTGTCCCACACTGTATTTTGAGGAATTGAGGTCTTCCTGAAAATCGGTCCGGATCGTTTGTGCCCTGTTCTTCAGAGAATCAACCTGCCCTCTGAGTTTTTTGATATTATTGATCGCTTCAATTGCTTTTTTTGGATCCTTGATTTCATCCACCTTGATCTTCTCGATGGTACCCTGTATCTCGTTGATCTGACGGTCAATATTCAGGTTAGTAAAAGTGGAATCCCACTCATCATAATTATTTCGCAAGCCATTCCTTAGCGAATCTATTCTGTCGGGCGTCCTAAGATCAAGGGTGGCCATCAGGCTGTCTACATTCAGGTCACTCCGTATACCAGAGATCCTTGCATTTGCATTTCGCCCTGCTTCTGTACTAACCTGATTTACAATTGAAGCGATAAATGCTGAAGCCGGAGACTCTTCCTCGAATCCCTCGGGAACCTCAAAACTTCCGTCCGTCTCTCTTTCTGTTTCGACCTGAAAACCCGATAACTCAACATTCTCGATCACTGTTTTAGACCACAGAAGAGGCCAGAACTCCATATTAAAATCTACTTTTCCTGTTTCGAAGGTGTTTTCCATCGGACTCTTCGGATTTGCAACCTGAAGCCGGTCCCAGCTCAGACTAAGCCCCAGAGGACTAAAATTTAATCCATCGATCTCCACTTTGGCTTTATTTGCCACACTGGCCTGAAATTCAATATTTGATTCCAGCCATTCGTCAATCGAAATAAAACTGATTGCAAAGATCAGTGTTGCAGTAATCAAAACCGCTATTACTCCGCCTTTTCTCATCTTATCCTCTCAATCTGTTTACGGTCTGATATATGGAATAGAACTTGGAGCCTTTTACTACCCGTACGATCTTCCACTTTTTCACTCTTTCATGGATCTTTTCCCGGTATTGAACTACTCCAAGCTTGATAAGAAAGAACATGGGGGTTAGTAAAATCAGTGAAGTAACCAGACTTCCTAGAACCACGGTATTATAAAATCTGCTCATAGCGATCCATTCCACCTCGTACATAGCCGACCAGGTATTCTGCATACTTTCTAATTCAAGAAGCCAGATACCAAACTGATGAAACTGATTATCAGCCAGGTAAGCGATACCACTGAATACCATAAATGACAGAATAGCCATACCCATATTTACTCGTAAGACCAGGATCAGGATCAATACGATCAGGTTATGGAATGATGACAGGGGAGTGAGACCAATGATCATCCCAAGAATAAATCCTCCTGCGATCTGCGAAGGTGATGCTTCCGAGGCAAGAGCTTTT